>JBCBZF010000014.1:0-20742 GCA_039815525.1 Bacteroidota bacterium
GCGGCTGCCGGAGTTGATCACATAGCCGCAGTGCACTGCGCGTGTGTAGGGAATGTGTCGATATACGACGCGTAATCCGTTCTTTAATTCGAAAACCTTCGCTTCCATTTCAGAGATTCGTGGCAATTTACACAGATCCAGGCGAATGAATCACAACTTTTTTTATCTTCGAATCTTTGGGCTGACCCATCCATTGCAGAAACTTAGACGTTGAACAAATATGAAATTGATCCACCCTGTCCGACTGCTGATCCTCTGCCTGCTTCCGACCCTTTTACTAACTGTATCTGCTTGTAACGAGAGTGGATGCGAAACGGTTTTTCAGGAATTTGTTGGAGACGAATTTTTTACGGTTGAATACCGCGATCCAGATGGCAACAACTATATTAATTCCATTTATGATCTCGGCAATGTGGTTGTTTTTCTTGACACCGCTGGTGGAAAAGACGAAGTACCACAATTCGAACGGATCACTCCGGGATATGAAGATGGAAAGTTTGGCCCCTTTTTCTACACAGAGCGCTATGTCAACCAGATCAACAATGACCTCAACCAGGCTTTGCTGTGGGAAAACCCTTTTAAGTTTGACTATTTCTTCAAGAAAGACAGCTATGGCGTAGACACCCTCAGTGTCATTTTTGTTCTGGATGTAGACCAATGCCGGACCAGCTGGGGATCAATTCGTTATGAGCTCAATGGTAATCCTTTACCTGAATATGACAACCAACAACAGGCCGAGATCGTAATTGTTGAGTAAAATGTTGTGAAAAAGCAACGAAAATGCTGCAATACTTACGTCATTGTGCATTTATTCCCTTATTTTTGTGGGCAAAATAGACGAATTGTGTATTTTTCCTTCCAGATCCCATAATTTATTGAGGATTAAATCAAACAGATCTGTACCGATCTGTCCACCAACGAACAAACAATGAAACGGATCCCATTGCTGTTGCTGGCTCTTGTGATGCTATGCAGCATGCCCACCCAGAGTGCATTTGGCCAACGCTGTGTTGGCTATGAGCAGCAGCTGGAAACTTATTTTATCAATTATGAACCGGGTACTCCGGTCAACATCCGCATCATCGAAAGCGTGTACATCCGCTGTGACCAGCCGACCGCCAAGATGAAGCTTATGTATTACTTTTTCCGCTCCGTCAATTCATTTTTATCAGATGAATTGAGCGACGAAGCGGCCTACCAGGACGCGCGCTATTTCTATCAAAAAGCAGCTGCACATTTTGATTATCTGGTAGACGCGGGCCCGGCAGAAGAAACCTTTGCAACGCTTTATTTTGATCGTGCCTACGACCTGGAGGAGTCTCTGGGAATCGGGTATATCGACCCGGCAGATTTAGCCACCAACAGTCGAGGAGCAGCAGGTCAACGTAGCCGCTCTGCCAGTGATGATATTTGGGTGAAGCGTAATCCACAGCCGACACCATCCGGTCAAAGCCGGGACATGGGTCGCCGGAAAGTGGCTGAGGAAGCCACATTCTCTAAGCGTTTTCACAATGGGAATGGATACACAAGTGCGCCGGCAGAGCCCAGTTTTTCTGGTAGCACCCGAGGGGCGGCCAATCCTGCGAATCGCCGCCAACGCGAAATTCCGGTTGATGCCAATGACCCCTATGGAGATGTCGGAGACCTTGGAGAGCTGTCTCCCCGTGAATACCTGCGCTATGCAAAGGACTGGAATTTTGATGATGGGAGCGGTGTGGAAAGAGAAGTATATGTAGACAATGGCGAAGAAGCTGCGTTTGAATCAAATTCTACCAAGGAACGCTTTCGGGAAGAAGTGAGCCGTACTGCTGGTCAGACCAGAGGCGCCAGGCCTACTGAATCCAATTTTAGAAGAGCTGCGGTAGATGCTCGTCAGACGCAAGAGCGTATTGTCAATGAGCCGGCTGTGGATCGGGTAACCTACACGACTTTTGATGATCTCATCAACTACAGTGCCTATACCTGTATTCTGGACCGGGCAGCGATTTTGTATCAACCCAAAGCTGGCAGCCAATCTGTTAGCAGCGTAGTCTTTGGCGATGAAGTGGCACGTGTGGCCGGCAAAGAGCCGGTTCACTCTGGTAGTGACGTGTTTGTCCAGGTCAAATTGCGCAACGGACAAGCAGGCTGGATCAATCGGGCCGCTTTGGTCGGCGAAGGCAGGGTGGCTGCTATCACTGGCAATACACGTGCCTTTCGCAATATGCCTGCCTCTACCGCCCGCGATCGCAATGCCGTTTTGCTCAAAGCCGGCGAGCAGGTAGTGCTTGAGACCATGGATGGCGCCTGGATCCGTGTCATCAGTCGCAATGCGGAAAAACAAGGCTGGGTTGATGGAATTGACAATCTCAGCATCGATGCGGTTGATGTGGAAATTGCCAATCGTCTTTATCGACTGCGCCGAATCAACAATCTTCGCCTGCGTCAGCAGCAACTGGAAGACATTACCCGTTTGCAGGGATTTAATCAGTCCGAGTTGGCTGGTTTGGTACGGGAGATGATCCGAGGCAATGATTCGCCTTTCTCTTCCCGATAGATTTCATAGAGAACAACAGAGATATAGAGGCCGGAACGCATTGCGTTTCGGCCTTTTTGATGAAGGAATCCACACTTGTGGTTTGAATTTCGCTTCAATTTTCTCTTTCTTTCTCTACAACCCACTTTTATGAGAATAAGCATGATTGTCATTCTGGTCCTTTTCTTCTTTGCCTGCGGTGGCAACCCGGGCGCATCTGAAACCACTGAACCAGAACTTCCCCAGGCACAGGCGACGAATGCACGCGCCATTCCTGTTAAAGCGGAAAACGGCTATGCCTACAATTTGCTGGCCCCACTGGCGCGCCACGAAATGCCGCTCCAACTGCAGGAGGGATCGTGCTTGTCAATGATGGGAACAGATAAAGTGGTCATGATGAATGACGAACACGGACATTTATTTGTCTTTGATCTGCCCAGAGGTGAAGTCATTGATCGCTATCGCATTCGCAAAGATGGAGATTATGAAGGGGTTGAAATTGTGGATGATGTGCTCTACATCCTACGCAGTGATGGCCGGGTATATGAGGTCTCAGATTTTACCACTGAAAACAGAACTTCTGAAAAGTATGAGACGGAATTGGTTGAAGGTGATACCGAAGGCCTGGGCTATGACCCGGAAACGAACCAACTATTGATTGCCTGTAAAAATCCGGTGGAGGTGAAAGGAAGAAAAGGAGAAGATTACGAACGGGCGATTTATGGTTTTGATTTGAAGGAGAAAAAGCTGTCAGAGGAACCTTTTTTGGTGATTTCCTTTAAAGCAATCAAAGAATGGTTGGAGATCAATGCCAATACCAGCAAGGAAAAGGAGCGGGCAGAGGATTTTGATGAAAAGAAAAAGAGCAGTTTTATGCCTTCTGGTATAGCGGTTCATCCTGAAACCGGACACTACTTTCTGATTGCCAGCAGTGGGCAATTGTTTTTGGAAGTAGACCGGGAAGGCGAAATCATCCATGCGCAGCATTTGCCGCGCAAACTCTATCCGCAACCGGAAGGCATCTGTTTTCTGCCAGACGGCAGCCTGTTGATCTCCAATGAGGGCCGGACCGGTCGAGGCAGCCTCTTACGATTTGCATATCAGCCTTAGGAAACCAAACTCGTCCCATTTTCCACACTGAATCCCTCAAAGCTGACCGTTGAGGATGAAACCCTTAGAGAGCCTGTGAACTTCTGGTAATTTACGGCCTATCGTAGAAATTGAATAGCAGGCTGTATGAATCATCGCGGATTTTTGCAAACGCTCGGAATCCTGATCCTGCTGGCAAGCTTCCAAACGCTGCTGGCTCGTCCCAATAAAATTGATCGGAAACATCAGGCCCTGAATCGATACATTGAGTTTTCCAATGAGTGTATCCACACCTTGTCGACCGTACAGGAACGACTGGAAGATTTCAATATCCAATTGCTGGAGAATAAAAACGATGCCGTTCCTGGTGCGTTTTATTTTAATATCGATGACCTGGTCGAAAACTTTCGGTTTTTCAATATCCTCAAAGGAACCTGCACCAATGTGCTTCACAAACATAAGCCGCATGTTCAACTGCGGGTCTTATATGAGCGCACCACCATTGGCGGCAGCTATATCCCCACCGTCGAAAGAAGTAAGCTGAACCACCTGCGGAACACGCAGATGTTTCAGATGATTGAGTTTTTGAGCCTCTGTGATACGCTTGCAGAATACACCCGGAGAAACCGCTTTATGCAGGACCCGGATCTGAAAACGGCTTACTGGGTGCTCAATCGTTGTGAAGATTTGTACAATGAGTTTTCACAAACCACAGAGCAGCTTTCAGTAAAAATTAATGGTCTTGCCAATCCGACTCCTCAGGAAATTCTGGATTTGACCACGCTGATCAAAGATAGTCGCAAGCTGATTGAGAGCACAAAAGCCGATAGTCCTTCACAGACCTTGCAGGCACTGGCCCAATTAGAGACGACCATTTCGCGACTGGAAACCAATCTCCCGACCCGACAACGTAATCTGCGGCATCTGGACCTTGATCTGGATCGTAAACACTCTGGCTATCGATACATGATCGATTATGCCCGCCAGATCATTCGCAAGACCCAGGACTATCTCGACAAGGCAAAGTATCCCGAAAAATTCCACTCCTACGGAAAAGCATATTTTTACCACCAACAGCTGCTGAATCTTTTCAATCATCAGCGTTATGGGATGTTGGCGTATTATAATCGCTTCGTTGGCTTTGCCAATCAGACGATTTTGAAGCAAGTTGAAAAGCCTGCCTGGTTCAAGGTCATCACCGATCTCAAACAAGTCAGTGAGCCCATGTTTGTCAGCAATATTGCCCCGGTAGCGAAGCGCAAGGAAGTTCCTGTCATTGAGAGCATCAGTCTGCCTGATCAAGGCACACCGCTTCACAGCATGGCAGTCTCTACAGAAGTGGCTTCTCCGCGTTTGAGGCCTGCGGCCTTGAGCGTTGACAAGGCGCCTAAAGCAGAAGCCCGCAAAACACAAATGATTGCTGAAGCTTCCATTGATCAATCGCTGATTGCACCACGGCATCGACTTACCATTCCTGAGAATGTCTCATTGCGCGGTGCAGCTGCCAATCATTTGATCTTCCTGATCGATGCCTCCGCTTCGATGAACGCACCGGAGAAGCTGTCGTTGATGAAGCGTTCGCTGTCTGTTTTGACCAAAAACATGCGCACAAAAGATAAGATTACCATTATTGCTTTTTCAGGGAAAAGCCGCGTGGTATTGGAGCCAACCAGCGCCCTCCAATATGACAAAATCGTAGAATCGATTAATCAGTTGCGTTCAGGTGGAAGCTCCAATTTACAGAAAGGCTTGCGTGAGGCGTACGAATTGGCCGAAAAGCATTTTATTCAAAATGGTAATAACCGTCTGATTGTTGCCACTGATGGTTCGGTTAAACTGACCAGTGGAATGTCGCGTCTGGTGCGTAAGAAAGCCTGGGAAGACATTGTGCTGAGTGTGTTCCACGTAACCAGCACCACCAACTATCAGAGCCGTGAAAGATTAAATCGTCTGGCCCAACTCGGTTCCGGATCCTATTATATGATCAATGCCGAAAATGCCATTCGATCCATGGTTCAGGAAGCCACTGCTGTGAAAGGCAGATAAGCATTCTATACTTCCTGACTTTTTTTGAAAGTGGGGGGCGTGCGTAGCAAATGGCTACCCGCCTCCCACTACTGCAATGGGCACGGGGGTAAAGCAAAGAATAAAGATCAAGATCGATAACCAGCCGAGAAGCTGACGCGGGCGGTTGACACGATGTTCCTGCCGGGCTGGCGGGTGATCCAAACCAACGAATGCAACCACCATCAAAGTGTAGACCAGCCAGATAGGGTTGGCGTCTATGCCGGGAAAATTGAACTTGATCATCAATTGGCTAATGAAGACAATCAAGGCCATCAGACCTACCTGCCGCCAATTCTCGCGTCCAATGATGCGTGAGAAAATATACACCAGAAACATCAGGTAAGCACCCATCCCGAGGATGGACCAGCTATCTGGATCTTCCAGTTCGATCAAGCCCGTTCCCCCCAGAAACAACAGCACCAAAACCGCTATCCTGGCCACATAACTGGCTACTTTTCGCCCAAACATGCCATAGATCACATGTCCGCCATCCAATTGTCCCATGGGGAGGAGATTGAGGGCGGTAAAAAACAAAGTGATGTATCCGACAAAAAGAAATGGATAATGCACCATTTCGTAGGCAGAGGGTACTTGTGCAGGATCGTCTGGGATGGTGTGTTTTAGGATCTCATACAACAGACTGGTCCCGATTTTATAGCCCATCCGATTCTCGGGATCGGCCTGAATCCATTCACCCATCATTTTTTCACTGGGTATGCCACCAAATTGCTCCGTGTATTCAGGATGAATATCGAGAACGTAACTTTTTTGATCGGGCAGATGTGAAAAGCCATAGATCAGCAAAAGGAAAGACACGACAAATCCCGCCAGCGGGCCAGCTATCCCGATATCAAAAAACTTACGGGTTGAATTTGGCACTTCACGTAAACGGATGACTGCACCAAATGAGCCAATGTTGAGCAAGCCGGGAATGGGGAAAAAGATGGGAATATAGTACGGCAACGAAGCACGCACCCGATGGTAGACTGCCGTGAAGTAATGTCCAAATTCGTGGAACGTTAGGAACGTTAGGAAGGAAAGTGAGTAAGGCACCCCAAAAGCCAGATCATGCCATTGGAGTTGGCCGGCTGGATTGACGCCTTCGGGATCAAACAAGAACCAGGTCCATGACCTGCCTGTGATCAGTTCCGCGCCTGCCATAAGCGTGGTGAGAGAGGAGAGAATGAAAAGACCACCGTGAATGAGAGTGGTGCGAAAAGGCGACTGTTGCATGAGGCAGGCTTGGCAAACGGAGGTGTGAAAATACAGACTTCTGTCCAGATTTTTCTGATCAAGGCTGCGGAATTCGCCCTATCTTTGGGTATGAAAGCCATTCCCTACGGTCGCCAGCAAATCACCGATGCTGATATCGCCGCAGTGGTCGAGACCCTGCAATCGGATTACCTGACCACTGGTCCACGCATCGCTGCTTTTGAGCAGGCCTTCGCAGATTACATCGGCGTAGCCCATGCGGTGGCTGTTGCCAACGGAACCGCTGCGCTCCACTTGTGTGCCATGGGGATGAACATTCAGCCCGGCCAAAAGGTAATCACCACACCCAATACCTTTGCTGCTTCTGCCAATTGTGTACGCTACTGTGGGGGCGAAATCGACCTGGTGGACATCGATCCGAAAACCTGGTTGATGGATGTGGATCAGTTGGAAGCGAAATTAGCAGCAGGCAATTATTCAGGCATCATTCCGGTTGATTTTGCCGGACATCCGGTTCAGATGAACCGCGTACGAGAGTTGGCTGATGCCTACAATTGCTGGATCATTGAAGATGCATGCCATGCACCCGGCGGATACTTTCTCGAAAATGGCCAAAAACAATACTGCGGAAATGGGCAATTCGCGGATCTGTCTATCTTTTCCTTTCACCCTGTCAAACACATCGCCTGTGGCGAGGGAGGCATGATTACGACCCGGGACGCGGCCCTGGCCGATCGACTGCGCATGTTGCGTACCCACGGCATCACACGGGACCGTGGTAAATTACGGGAAGATCATGGTGGATGGTATTATGAAATGCAGGAGTTGGGGTATAACTATCGCCTCAGCGATATTCATGCAGCTTTGGGGATTTCCCAGCTGAGTCGGGCTGATGCCAATCTGGCCCGTAGGCGCACGCTGGCACAGCGATATAATGCAGCCTTTGCCGGGACAAAAGTCGGACGACCACTCATGGCAGAAGGACATGCCTGGCATTTATATGTGGTGCAGGTGCCGCAGCGCAAAGCCTTGTTTGACCATCTTCGGAGTCTGAAGATCTACTGCCAAATCCATTATATTCCCCTTCATTACCAACCTTATTATCAACAAATGGGCTGGCAGAAAGGTGCTTTTCCCCATTGTGAACACTATTACGACCACTGCCTGAGTCTGCCCCTTTTCCCCGATCTGAGTGATGCGGACCAGGACTTCGTCATTCAGACGATCCTCGACTTTCTGGGCTGAAGGATTCATCACATTCAGTCAGTATGGATTTTTGCCTGTAAAGATCTATTCGATTCAAGTACATGAATCGGATAATATCCTGCTTTTGCTCCATCAATAATCAGCTTTTGGATTTTTTCCCAGCCATCAGTTTCAAACGGACGCAGATTACGGATTTATCCCAAAATGTGCGTGTGCTTGGGAAAAATCCTTTCGGGATGTCGAAATATCGGGCTTTACTTGGTATCAGAATCTATAAGGGTAAAGCAGATGAACTGGTGTGTGTAATCTGCCCTACATCTGACCTGCGGGTACTTTGTGTACCAGAGAGTCGCTGCATGATCAATATGACGGATACTCCGGCATACAGGGAAGCCCGCAGGCAGATTTACTTTGACGATTTGTTTCTCAATTAGACGTTCTTTTACCAAACCCAAACTTTCATTTCCTGTGCCCGTGGTTTTCCCCCCACGGGCCCCTTTTGCTTATCACAAGCAGAAAAATACATCCGCAAGCGCAACGGGATAACGGTTTTGGGTGCTTTCACCAAGAACACATCGAACTTTCTCCACACCAATTTTGAACACTCACTATTCTCTAGCTCATGAGAGTCAGGGGACAACAACCAATTATTTAATCACATCGATCATGAAAAAGTTCGTTTTTATGCTGGCTTGCCTTTTTGCGACTGGCACACTTTGGGGACAAGAGCAGCAGGTAGCTTTGAACCAGGAAGGCAACCTTTTTGAAATTGACCAAAAATTGGAAAGAAGCCTTCTGCTTTTTCCTCAATACGAGAATTTTCAATCAGCTCGTCTTTATCAGCTGGAAAACGGACACTACGCTCTTGAAATTCAGATGGGCAAAAAACCCCCTCTGATCCGGGATCGTCAACGTCTCAATGCAGAAGAGGTCGAGGCACTCCGGGCAAGGATTAGCAAACAAATCGCTTTACAGAATCCTGCCGCGGCTCTGAACCAGGACGGACGGCTCCGATTCATGGGATATTCTAGCCTGGCCGCCGTTTATCATGGCATCGTGGTTCCAACACAGATGTTTGATTTGCATGACCGGGCAGGCGTTGGGGTCGGTATGCTTACTGCTTCGGCTGCATTCTTTGTGCCGCTGGCAGTGAGCAAGCGAATGGAAATCACCAAAGCGCATGCCCAAATGTACGGCTATGGTGTCACCCGTGGCCTTGTAGCTGGTATTGGAATCACAGAGCTGTTGGATAATCGAGAGGACTCTGACTATGAAGTCTGGAAGAGTCGTGAACGATTAAGGTTCAGTATGGGATCAGTCTCTTCTGTGGTAGGCGGTTTGGCAGGATTAAAGATTGCACAGGCCAACAATCTGAGCATCGGTCGGGTCAATGGGATTGGTGCGTATGGTGATGTTGGAGCCTTTACCGGTCTGATGATGGCAATGGCAATTGGCGGTGATGAGATTGAGGGAGATGGAATGATTGCCGGTGCCTTGCTGGGCCACGGACTCGGCCTGCTGAGTGGCGTTCGGTTGACCGGAAAGCAATCATACGGGCAGGGAGATGCCTTGATGGTGTATACAGCCTCCGGTTTGGGAACCATGATTCAATTGGCCCTGCTGGAGACGGCAGAACTGGATAATACGCGTACCAATGGGGTGCTCCTGGGACTTGGTTCTGTCAGTGGGATGATCGTAGGCCATTACCTGACCAAAGATGTGGATTACAGTGGTGGTCAGGGATGGCTGATTCTCAGTGGTACCACGGGCAGCTTTCTGATTGGCGCGGGTCTGGGATATCTTGTGAATGACCGGGAAGCGAAAGCGCCCTTGTTAATGGGGGCCTTGAGTGGTTCTCTTGGATTCGGGATTATGCATGCCACCATGAAGAAAAAAGCTGCCAAAGCAGAAAAGAAAGGGGTACAATTTGGTGTCCAATTACGCCATGACGGCCTGATGGGCTTAATGGGAACCAACACCATGCTGAACCGTAGCGGTGGCATGGCGCCTGGTATCATTGATCTGAACCTTCGATTTTGAGCTGCATATAACGCAAGGCCATATCGTATCCATGTTTTCCAAAGCCTGTGAGCATTGCATCGCAGGCTTTGGCTGTCACAGAGGTATGCCGAAAGGCTTCGCGGCGATAGACATGGGAAATATGCACTTCTACTTTGGGACAATCGACCAGCAAAAGCGCATCATGAATGGCATAGCTATAATGGGTGAAAGCACCCATGTTGACAATGAGTCCATCCCACTTTTCCGTCAGGTAGTCCTGCAAGCGATCAATGATGGCCCCTTCATGATTGGATTGGAAATAGTGGAGATCGAATTGAGGGTAGCGGTCTTTCAACTCCGCCAGAATGTCTTCGAAGGTTTCGCTGCCATAGATGTCTGGCTCACGTTTGCCCAACAGATTGAGATTGGGCCCATTGATGATGAGGATCATGTCAGATGGCAATTTCAAATTGGCGGCGGGCTTCTGCCAGAATGACTTTGGTGGCGGAGGCACCGATGCGGGTGGCACCCAATTCTTTTACCCGTAAAGCGTCAGCCAAGGTTCTGATGCCGCCCGAAGCTTTGAGCTGCACCTCCGGTGTAGCATATGTGCGCATCAGTTTCAGGTCGTGGTCTGTCGCGCCCCGATAATCATATCGTCCGTCTGCATCTTTGGCGAAGCCAAAACCGGTAGAGGTTTTGACAAAAGCCACCCCAATTTCACTGCAGATTTCGCACAACCGGATTTTACTGGCATCATCCGGAAGAAAGTCATTTTCGAAAATCACCTTTAAGATGGTTTCATTGTCGCGACAAACGTCCTGAATCACCCGGATTTCTTCATACACATATTCCCATTTGCTGCTTCTGACTTTGCCGACATTGACCACCATATCCAGCTCGACTGCACCCAACCGACAAGCTTCTTCGGCTTCTGATTCTTTCAGGGAAATGCGACTGTTGCCATGTGGGAATCCAATCACCGTACAGACCATGACATCCGAACCGGATAATTCTTCAACGGCCAGTGGGATCGCATAAGGTTTGATGCAAACTGAAGCAACATTGAGTTGCATGGCCATTTGACAACCTTCCCGCATTTGCTGATCCGTGAGTGTCGGATGCAACAAGGCATGGTCAATCATTTTGGCGAGTGCACGGACCTGGTTCATATGAAGACAGAATTACGGAAAAGTGAATATACGGATAAAACTCATTTCTTATGTTTCTTTTCCAGGTAGTGATAATGACTGTCGTCGGACCCGGAACGAAGCACCAGAGAAGGAGGGAGAGGTCCAATTACTTGCTCGGCCGCTTCCATTTTTTGAAATAAATCCCTGGCTCTAGCCGCTTCATCCACAAAGAGATTGATCTTTTCTCCCGGATCATTTTCCAGGTCAAACAGCAATGAATCATGTGCAGCAACCGCTTTCATCCAGGGTGCCCCGGCAAAGCCGGGAAAAGGGCGTTTTACTTTCCATTTTCCGGAACGATAGCCTCTTAGCTCTTTCCCCGAATAAAAAAGAAAATCATCACCCTCACGCCTTCCTTTTGCCATCAATGCTGCTGACAAATCCTGACCGTCAATCACGCGATCTGGTGGTAAATCAATGCCAGCCATGTGCAGGAATGTGGGAAACCAATCCATTTGGGTAGTAACACCTGAATAGATCAGTCCAGCCGGGATATGATTTGGCCACATGGCCAGACTTGGCACCCGTACACCACCTTCAAAAGTATATTGTTTGCCTTCACGCAGTGGTCCAGCGGATCCACCGTGATCTTCCATGACCAGCCAGGGACCATTGTCTGACGAGAAAACGAGCATGGTGTTTTCTGTCAACCCAAGACTTTCCAGTTTTTCGAGAATTTGGCCTACGCTCCAGTCAATTTCCTGAATCACATCTCCATACAGCCCACGCTCAGAAGTCCCCAAAAAGTCATCTGAAGCATAGATTGGAACGTGCGGCATATTGTGGGCGAGATAGAGAAAGAAAGGCTGATCCTGATGACGGTCCAGAAAATCGAGGGCTTTTTCAGTATAGGTTTTGGTGGTCAGACGCTGATCCACCTCGAATTCGACCACTTCATTGCCTTCCAGGTAAACCACACTCTCCATGTCATTGCTATAAGGAATGCCAAAGTATTCATCAAAGCCACGCTGTAGCGGAAGAAATCGCTCCAGATGCCCTAAATGCCATTTTCCCACCATGCCATTGACATATCCTTTCTCATGTAATTTGTCGGCAATGGTGATCTCGTCGGTGGGTAAGCCTGTGAAACTTTCCGGAAAAAAGACGCCATTGATGCCCATGCGCTGCGGCATGCGTCCGGTCAGTAATCCGGCTCGGGAAGGACTACATACCGGCGAGGCAGAGTAGAGCGAAGTAAGTTTGGCACCCTTTTCCGCAATCTGATCAATATGAGGGGTCTTGATGTCAGTAGCGCCAAAACAACCGAGGTCGCCATAGCCCAGATCATCAGCAAAAATGAAGACAATGTTGGGTAAAACCTCTTTGGGCGTTTTGGCTGTTGGAGGCTGACAAGCCAGCAGACTCGCAGCCAATATTAAAAATATCAGTGCTCTCATTTTTTGAAGCTATACCAGATGAAGATCTCCTGCATCCTGTTGTAACTTAGCGGAATGCCATATCTACGACTGCCATTCTGGGGCCTTTTGCTGATACTTTTTTCTGCTTGTCATTCTGAATCTGAGGTGCCGCCGCTTGCTGTTCGAATTGATCGGACACCAACGGGTGGATATGCCTTGATTGGTGGTGCGCTTGAAGTGGAAGTGCTTCCCACTATGGGCGGACGGATCAGTGCTGTCAGATTTGGTGAGCGAGAGCTGATGACTGCTTTTCAAGGTGAACCCCTGCAATTTGGCTCAACCTTTTGGCTTTCCCCCCAATCAG
The DNA here is from genome assembly GCA_039815525.1 of Bacteroidota bacterium. Lineage (GTDB taxonomy): Bacteria > Bacteroidota > Bacteroidia > J057 > J057 > JBCAWW01. Next base: position 13,006 of record JBCBZF010000014.1, read on the forward strand.
ATTGGAACTGGCCGCCGCCACACTGGCTTGATCTGGCTGCCTACACTGCCCGGACGCGAGTAGACACCATCGAAATGCGGAGCCCAAAAGATCCTGCCAATCAGTGGCATGTCATGAAAGAGCTCTTTATTCAGCAAGCAGATACCAGTCTCAGCATTCGGTATACCCTCACCAACATCAGCGACAGCATTCGAAGGGCCGCCCCCTGGGAGATCAGTCGGGTACCCCAAAGAGGGATGTTTGTCTTTCCCAAAGGCGAAAACGAACCGAAGAAGAAAAGCATTTTTCCGCCGGTTGATTTTCATACCACCGCAGGCTTGCTCTGGCACCAAATCCGGCCTGAAGATACCAGCAGTACCGCCAGACTGAGCATCGCTGATGGGAGTGAGGGGTGGTTGGCCTGGGCCGATCAGGGCGTGATTTGGGTCAAACGCTTTGATGACATTGCCATGGCAGACCAGGCGCCCGGTGAAGGAGAAATTCCGTTTTTCATTTCCCCCCCGCAGGACAACTTTATGGAAATTGAGGTGCAGGGCGCATACACATCGCTCGCACCAGGCGAATCCCTGCAATGGACGGTCAACTGGAAAGTGATTTCTGCACCGGGTAAAACCTTTACCCCTCAATTGATCGCGGAAAAAGTACGGGCATTGTGAATTGAATCCTGAGATCCGAAGAGATAGTCTTTCTGGAAGGACAATCTTACAGATTCAGCTTTTTCTCCAATTTCGCTTCTCGTTTGCCTCGCTCCAAAGCCAAATCAATGAGTAAGTCTATCAACTCACTGTATGGTGTACCGACCGCTTCCCACAGTTTGGGGTACATACTGATCGAGGTAAAACCAGGCAGGGTATTGACTTCGTTGATGTACACCCGTCCATCTTCACACAAAAACATATCCACCCGGGCCAAGCCTTCACAGCCCAAAACCTGATAAGCATTTTTGGCAATCAACATCAGCTTTGCCAGCATCTGGTCATCGATGTTTTCCGCTGGGATGACTACTTTTGCGGCGTCGTCGGACAGATATTTGGATTCATAATCGTAATGCACCGGACCAGTAATGACTTCCCCGACCGTTGTAGCTGCGATTTCCCCATTGCCCATGACAGCACATTCCAATTCTCGCCCGACCAGGCCTTCTTCAACAATTATCTTGTGATCATAGCGAAACGCTTCATGGATGGCTGCCGTAAATTCTGCATGACTTTCCACTTTGCTAACACCCACCGAGGAACCCATATTGGCTGGTTTGATAAAAAGCGGTAAGCCCAGCCGGTTGACAATGGCGTGAAAATCGATTGCGTCTTTTTCGAAATGATGGAAGGTAAAAGAGTCTGCCACCAGTAAATCCGCTTCCCGTAAGAGTCTTTTGCAAATGTCTTTGTCCATAGAAGCCGCTGATCCCAGGACGTCTGGTCCCACGAAAGGCACCTGAAGATGGCGCAGAATCCCCTGTAAGCTACCATCTTCTCCATATGGCCCATGCGTAATCGGAAACACCACATCCGGTTTTTGAAGTTCGCCGGTTTCATGGAGGAAACGAATCGGCTGATCAGTACCCGGCACCAGACAGAGCGGACGAGCAGGCTGCCCAATGATGAGTTCTTCTTGCAGGAAGTCCGCCTCGCTGACGGCATGCCAACTCCCATCCTGGGCGATGCCGACCAGTTGGACCTGGTATTTTTCACGATTGATGGCGGAAAAAATATTACGGGCGGAGCGAATGGATATCGCGTGTTCAGGGGACATACCGCCAAAGAGAAGCAACAGTTTTGCAGACATAAAAATCAAATATTGCGCTCCAAAGATAGGATTTGGCTTGAATAGCGGGAGTGGAAAAAGGAGATTCGCTGAGAAAAACAAGAAATGTGGATAAATATGTGGATAATGTGTGGGTATTCAGTGGAGAAGTGTACAAAAACAAAAAACCCCGACAGACCGAAGTCTGCGGAGTCCATCCCAATTTATATCATCAATCAAGCTCTGAGCTTGTCCAATTCAAGCTGAATGCTTTCCAGCATGAGATCACACATCTGCTGAAAACTTTGGACCATTCCCTGTAAATCCTCCAAGCTGCCGCCATCGGTCGCATTGTTTTCGATATCCTTGAGCAGCCCATTCATATTGGTATTGCCGAGGACGTTGACAGTGGACTTGAAACGATGAGCCGTGGCGCCCAGTTTATTCATGTCCTGCTCTGCGAGCAGGCTTGACATCGCTGAAGCTGCTTCAGGCGACTCCTCCTGTATGGATTCGAGAATGTCAATGGTGAACTCGTCGTCGTCTCCCGACAACAAGCGGAGCTGACTAAGGTCGAGATAAAATTTTTCTGTGTTCATAATGGATCTGTCCTGACACAAAGGAGCAGGGATGTCCGAAAAAGGCAAAACACAAAAGGAGTATTTCCATACATGAAAATTTATGTAAGAATAGAGAAAATCATACTTATCAACTCACCATTTACCGAAGCAGAAGTTGGCTTTTGTGCCAATGGGGTAAGACTCCTAAGCGAGACAAGCCTGGTCTTTTTGGGGCTAAATGATCCGAGAGTGGCTTTTGTGACAGAATGATTAATTGAGTTGGTGTTGAAATTATCTTCTATTGAAAGGTTTTTTATCTGTAATAATATGGCTGGAAGGGCTTTTCTTTTTTTCGCTGACGACTCTACTTTAGCTGAAAAGATGCTGCCAGATGCAAAGAAAATTTGTCAATAAAGTATTCATCATCGAAGATGACCCGATCTTCGGGAAAGTGGTCCAGCGGGCCATCGAGAATGAAGGTGATATGTATGATGTGCGGGTGTTCAAAAGTGGACAAGCCTTCTTCGACAACCTTCACCTGAATCCGGATATTGTGAGTATTGACTACAATCTGCCAGATATGACTGGTCTGGATATCCTGAAGCGTGTCAAGAAATACAACGAAGATATTTCTACTGTCATTCTCTCCGGTCAGGATAGAGTAGAGGTAGTGGTAGAAGCCTACACCAATGGTGCCAGCCGCTACATTATCAAAAATGAAAATGCAATTGTGGAAATGGCCCAGGTGGTCAAAAACCTCAGCAACAATGTCAGCCTGCGGAAGGAAGTAGAGGTATTGCGGGAAGAGATTCTGGATCGAAACAGTAAATATTACAAAGTAGTCGGAGAAAGCTCTGGTATCCTGAAGATTCTGAAAATGGTTCAGAAGGTAGAAAAAAGTGATATTCTGGTGCTGATTACCGGTGAAAGTGGAACCGGGAAGGAAGTGATTGCCAACACGATTCATTATAACTCTAATCGCCGCCGCAAGCCTTTCGTTCCCGTCAATGTTGCGGCTATTCCTGCAGATCTGATCGAATCGGAGCTATTTGGGCACGAGAAAGGTGCATTTACAGGTGCCAGTGGGCGACGGATTGGGAAATTTGAGGAGGCACACAATGGCACCATTTTCCTGGATGAGATTGGCGAAATGGAGCTTGGACTGCAAACCAAGCTGTTGCGCGTCTTGCAGGAAGGAACTATTACCCGATTGGGCAGCAATAAGGAAATTAAGCTGGATGTGCGTGTGCTGGCGGCGACCAACAAAAATCTCGGGAAGGAAGTACAAGCAGGTCGTTTTCGGGAAGATTTATACTATCGCCTGCAGGGCTTTCTGCTTCATTTGCCGCCGCTGCGCGAAAGGGGCAATGACATCGTCATTCTGGCCAAGCATTTTCTTAAAAACTTTTGCGACAACAGCAAGATGCCGGCCAAAACCCTCAGCAAAGAAGCTTTGGAAAGCCTCATGGCCCACGACTGGCCCGGAAATGTCCGGGAACTGCGTGCCTTAATTGAGCGAGCGGTGCTTATCAGTGATAGCGACAACATCAACAGTGATGATCTGATTTATTCAGAATCCATTCATTGAAATCGACGTGCGCCTGGGCAATGGCCCGGTCGCACGTATTTTCGGCAGTATTTTCCCATAAGAGAAAAGGCCATCCAAACGGGTGGCCTTTCTGCACGTTTATGTTCGTTGTTCCGATCAGGTACTCACATAACTGTTGAGCATGATCGGCATGATGAGCATCAGCACGTTTTCACCTTCGTCCTGAACGTTGGGCAGAATGATACCGGCCCGATTGGGTTCTGATAGCTCAATGGTGGTTTCTTCGGTTTCTACATTGGAAACCACATCCAGCAAGAGCGCCGCATTGAAACCGATGTCGATGTCAGAACCTTCGTAATGACACTTCAAGGTCTCTTTGGCCTCATTGGCGAAGTCTGGATCTTCGGAAGAGATTTCCAGCTCACTTCCTTTGATGGAAAAGCGTACCTGGTGGGTGCTTTTGTTGGCAAAAATGTTGACCCGGCGCAGGGTGCCCATCAACTCCTGTCGCGAAATGAACAGTTTGTTGGGATTCGCATTGGGAATCACATTTTCGTAATCAGGATATTTTTGATCAATCAAACGACAGACCAGCAGAAGGTCATCCGTTTGGAAGAAAGCATTGTTGTCATTGTAATGGATCAGAATGTCGCGGGTACTGTTCGGATCCAGGGAGCTTTTCAGCAGGTTGAGTGCCTTCTGTGGCACAATAAAGTTTGTGGGATTGGGGACGGTTACGTCCAGACGACGGTAGCGCACCAGCCGGTGTGCGTCTGTGGCTACGAAGGTCGCACCATGCTCGCCCAGGTCAAAATAAATCCCGTTCAGAGCGGCTTTGTCCTCATCCGTAGAAGCGGCAAACAGCGTCTTGGTGATGGCCTTCAGCATGGCATGCTGTGGCAATTGGATGGACTCGGTCCCTTCCGGCCGTGGAATCAACGGAAAATCCTCTCCGTTTTCGCCACTGATTTTATACTTACCATTTTCAGAACTGATCTCCACACCAAAAGTCGCCTCATCCACAATAAAAGTAATGGGCTGTTCAGGCAGTGCTTTCAGGATCTCCAGCAGGATCTTGGCCGGAATCGCAACCTGAATGGCGTCGCCCCTGGTCTCGACCGGGAGCTTGGTCTGCATGGAGGTTTCTAAATTGGTGGTCGAAATGGTCAGGGCACCATCCGTGATATCAAACAAAAAATTCTCGATGATGGGTAGCACCGATCGTGAGGGGATTGCGCCTGCAATCCTACCCAACTGCCTCGAAAGGGCGGAAGAGGAAACAATGAAATTCATTACCTGTCAGTTGTATCAGTCAAGGCCTCGCGGGCTGCGTAGATCCGCAAAAGTGATACGAGGAGATTAAAGCAAATCTAAGAATCTTTGGGATAAAAATGGAATGGGGGCGAAATGTGTGGATAAAAAATGTGGATAAGGTAATCCAGGCAGGAAAGATACTCGAATGAAAGTGGGGTGGGATGTTTCTTTTTCTTTCAAACTACTGATATTTGAGGGGATGCCGGGTCCCTCCTTTTCCCAAGGTATTTCACGTTTGCGATGTTACTTTTGCCTATCAATTCCACCTCTATTCATGGAAGAATTCATTGACCCGGCCATTCAGGCTTACGCCACTGCTAAAAGTGCGCCCGAACCAGCTCATCTGGCTCACCTGGATCGACAGACCCATTTAAAAGTCTTGTATCCAAGGATGTTGCCGGGCGCTTTCCAAGGTCGGCTTTTGTCTTTTCTGTCCCAAATGATTCAGCCTCATCGTATTTTAGAAATCGGGACCTTCACTGGCTACAGCAGCATTTGTCTGGCGGAGGGGCTGGCCGAAGGCGGACAAGTGGTTACAATCGACATCAATCCTGAACGGGAGTTTGTGATGAAACCCGCTTTCGAAGCGGCTGGTGTAGCGAACAAAATAAAGGTGCATTACGGCCGGGCATTGGACGTTTTACCGACGATTGACGGGCCATTTGATCTGGTATTCATCGACGCAGACAAACAAAACTACCTGCCATATTACCAAGTGGTTTTGCCCAAAGTGAGGACGGGCGGCCTGATCATCGTTGACAATGTCCTCTATTACGGTCGCGTACTTGAAAAGGGCCTTCAGGACAAGGAAACCCGTGGAATCAGCGCATTCAATGACTTCGTTGCGGAAGATGCACGCGTATTTCCCATCATGTTGCCCTTTGGTGATGGATTGACTTTGCTACGTAAAAATTGACCCGATCGACAAAATCTTACTCGCTTCGAAACGTTCTTTTAGCAAGCTAAACCGAGTCTTGATTTGTTCTTTTGGCGTTTTGAAGGGTAAATCCGTAATTTCCGAACAGGCTCCAATAGCCAGACCAATACGATTCTTCCTACGTTCCCATCCTTATCCTTATGAGAAAAATTGCATGTCTGATCCTCATGCTATGGGGCTTTTCTGCCATGAAGGCCCAGGTTCCTATTCCGGACCAGATGACTTATTGTGGGGTTGAGCTGCGTTTCAGCCCGGGGGCAAAACGCATCTTGTCTGACCATGTCCGCAAGTTTTATGAGAGTCCGCGCTATTTCAATGAAATGGTGAAACGGGCCAACATCTATATGCCATTCATCGAAGAGGCGCTTCGCAATGTCGGGGCGCCGGAAGACCTGAAATATCTATCCATTCAGGAAAGTGCGCTCAGACCGGATGTAGTGTCAAAATCCAATGCAGTTGGTTTTTGGCAGTTTAAAGAAGCGACCGGAGTCGAAATGGGCCTGCGCATCAACGATCGGGTGGATGAGCGGCGTCATATTTACCGTGCCACCGAAGCCGCAGGTAAGTATTTGCTAAAGGCCAATCGGGATTTTGACAACTGGATCTATGCGGTATTGGCCTACTATGAAGGACTGACTGGTGCTGTTCCTTATACTGATCCTCAATATTACAGCAATCGCAAAATGTTTGTCCGGGAAGACATGCACTGGTATGTCCTCAAAGCCATTGCTCATAAAATCGCTTATGAAGCACCTATCTCTCAGCGCCGACGTCCCGACATCAATTTGCTGCCTTACTCTAACCTCGGTGAAGAAAACTTACGTGCTTTACTGGATCGCCACCCTGAAGTTGAGTGGTCAGCATTTTTTGAATACAATAAATGGATTCTGAACAGTAAGAAACTGCCGCGCAACGAGCTGTTTACTTACTATCTGCCCCAGAAAGGTGAATTTTACAGTGGGCATAAAGAAGACCCCAATAAAGTTTCTGGCGGAGGGATTGCGGTATATGATCCGGCGACCACGCCCCAGTTTAGTGAAACGATCGGGGTCGACGAACCTACTGAAACGAGGCCAATCTCTTCCTCCGTCCCCAGGCCAACCAGCGGCAGACCCAGTAAAATTCTGGAAGATGACGTGCCGGTAGAGAAGGCCCCTGTCTATTCAGCTGAGGAAAATACCGTATCAGTAGCAGAGGTCTCAGATGAGCCCCCTGTCCGGCCTCCATCCCGACCTACTTCGACCAACATACTGGATCAGTGGACAGCCCGGCCTTTCTCTGAATTGGGAGAATTTGAATATGTAGAATTTATCCTGGAACAGGATCTCCACTATGGCGTTCAGTACGTCTTTTACAATGGCAGCAAGCGGATCGTGGAAATTGCCAATGAATACCAAAAGCGCCTCAGCGATCTGTTGACATGGAATGGCTTGATCCCAGGTGAAGAACCGCAAACTGGCAGCGTCGTCTACCTGGCAAAGCCTTCGCGATTGGATTATCACATTGTGCGTCCGCGTGAAACCCTGCAAAACATTGCGGCTCTTCATTTATCCTCCGTCAAGAAGTTGCGGAAATACAATCGTCTGCCCAAAAATGACCAGACCATTTACATTGGGCAGAAACTGTATTTGACC
>JBCBZF010000064.1:0-12319 GCA_039815525.1 Bacteroidota bacterium
GCTGGTATTGAACTAGGCCTAGCTGAACTCAAAGCTGGCCAGGGCCGAAGCCATGCCTCGGTTATGGAACGATTTCGTAAATGGATGTAGAAATCATCTGGTCTCCCCAAGCGGAGGTTTCTTTTGGTGCCATCGCCGACGACATTGCCGATCGGTATCCGGAACCCTTTGTCCAGGAGTTTTTCCAGCGATTCAATAAAGCCATCAGCCAGATTTCCCGCTTTCCCACCGCTTTTCCCAGCCTTCCCAAGTACCCGGAAATTCGCCGCTGCGTTATCCGGCCCAATGTGAATATTTTCTTTCAGATCGTTCCCCGCAATACAGTCGAAATCATCAGTGTTTCCCAAAACCGTAAAGGCTGGGGCTGGCGGAATTGAACCGGCTGATCTATGGGGCATTTTACCTCGGGCATTTCCTGCGAAAAGCAAGGCCAGCAATACCAGATTGATCGCTTTTTCATAGATTGGTGAATTACTTGAATCATTCCCAACATGAAAAAACGATTGATACTCACTTTTGCCTTCTGGTGTATGGGCTTTTCACTCATATTTGCCCAGGCAGATGAGACCCTGATGCTACGCCATCCCTCGATGAGCAAGGATCAGATTGCATTTGCCTATGCCAGTGATATCTGGATTGCCCAGCAAGATGGTCAATATCCGCGTCGCCTGACGATCCATGAAGGCACCGAACGTGATCCTTATTTGTCATCAGATGGCCAATGGGTCGCATATTATGCCAATTATGAAGGCAACCTGGATGTTTTCGTCGTCCCTGCCGAGGGTGGCTCGCCAAAGCGGCTGACCTTTCATCCCGGTGACGACCGGGTCAAAGGCTGGACACCCGATGGAAAAGTCATCTTTGCTTCCTCCCGTCTGTCCTCTTCCAACCGTTATACGCGTTTGTTTGCGGTTTCACCTTCCGGTGGCATGCCGGAAGTGATGCCGATGCCAGAGGCGCACCAGGGCAGTCTTTCCCCTGACCAAAGCAAAACCGCCTACATCAAAAATCCAGACCCAACGGACATGCGTTTCACCTATCGTCCGTTTAAGCGCTATCGGGGCGGCAATGTGCCGCGCATCTGGATTTTTGACAACCAGACCTATGAGGTAGAAGAAATTCCATCAGCTGATGCCATTAACACCCGCCCGGTTTGGGTTGGAAATACCGTTTACTTTCTCTCGGACCGCAATGGTCGCACCAATGTTTTCGCCTACGTTCCAGGCAGTCAGAAGGTAGAGCAGCTGACCCGTTTCAACGAATTTGACATCAAAACGCTACAAACCAATGGAGAAGCGCTTGTCTTTGAAATGGGTGGTCGTATCCATACAATGGATCTGAGCAGTAAGAAAGTCCAAAATATTCCGGTACGTATCCAGGCAGATATTCCCTGGAAACGACCTCACTTTGTTGATGCCAGTAACAATATCTCCGGGGTGGATTTATCGCCTAGCGGGGTTCGGGCCGTAGTCGCATCCAGAGGGGATATTTTTACCATTCCTACTGATAAAGGCGATATCCGCAATCTCACTCAAACCCCAGGCGTACACGAACGCGCACCTGCGTGGTCTCCAGATGGGAAACATTTGGTTTGTCTCTCTGATGCATCTGGTGAATACCAACTGATGCTGTACGACCAAAAAGGTGAAGCTGAACCAATCAGTATTTCTCCTGGTGATCCGAGCTTTTATTACAATCCGGAATGGTCGCCAGATAGTAAAAAGCTAATATATACTGATAAAAAAATGCAGTTGTGGTATATGTCGATGGCGGACAAAAAGCCGATTTTGATTGATGCGGATAGCTATGACGATCCCCGTGGACACCTCAATCCGCAATGGGCGCCTGACAGTCGCTGGATTACCTACGAAAAACGCCTCGACAATCAGCTGAGTGCAATCTTTATCTACGACACAAAGGATGGCAGCAAACATCAAATCACGGATGGGATGAGTGAGGCGACCGCTCCAACTTTTAGCCGGGATGGAAAATATCTCTTCTTTGCAGCCAGTACCAATTATGGTCTCAATGCCAGTTGGTTGGACATGACCAATTATGAGCGGCAGGTGCGCAGCAGCATCTATGCAGCGGTTTTACAAAAAGACCAGGCTTCTCCATTTGCCCCGGAGAGTGACGAAGAGACAATCGAAGAAGAAGCGACCACCAGCCTTGGGCTCACACCAGAACGTGATCGCCAAAGCTATCCGGCACGAATGGTCGAAGAGGAACCTGAAGAAGAGAAATTTGAAGTCAAAATTGATTTTGATCAGATTGACCAACGCATCATTTCCTTACCCATCCCGGCCCGGGTGTACAATAATCTCGATGGTTCAGTTGAAGGGAAGTTGTTTTATGCAGAAAATGTCCCGAATCAATTTGGGCAAACCCTGCATGTATTTGATCTGAAGGAAAAAGAAAGCGAAGACTTTTTGTCGCGTATTTTTGGCTATCAGATCAGTGCAGATGGCAAAAAGCTGTTGTATGTCAGCCCGGGCGGTGGCGGTTTGAGTATCTCGATTGTGGGAACGGGCGGCAAGCCCAAACCTGGTCAGGGACGCCTCAATCTATCCAACTGGAAGGTAAAGGTTGATCCCGCCGCAGAATGGCAGCAGATGTTTGAGGAAAACTGGCGAATCCAGCGTGATTTTCTCTATGACGAGAACATGCATGGCGTAAACTGGAAGGCGATGAAGAAAAGATATGCACCATTTGTGGCGCATCTGGGACATCGTGAAGACCTCAACTATCTTCTGGCCGAAATCAATGGTGAATTGGTGATTGGACATAACTATGTGAGTGGAGGGGACTTTCCCGATGTGGATTATGTTTCAATTGGTATGCTGGGAGCGGATTATGCAGTGGAAAATGGGCGGTATCGTTTTGCCAAAATCTTCTCTGGACTCAATTGGAATCCCAATTTCCGCGCTCCTTTGACGGAGCCGGGCGTCAATGTGCAGGAAGGCGACTATTTGCTGGCTGTCAATGGCAATCCATTGACCAGTGCACAGAATATTTACGAAGCTTTTGTCAATACCACCGGGAAACAAACCGTGCTCACGGTCAACAGCAGCCCCAGCATGGAAGATGCACGTGAGGTTACCGTGGTTCCCATTGGAAATGAAGGTGGTTTGCGCAATATGGCCTGGGTGGAAGGCAATCGTCAGAAGGTAGACGAGATGACCAAAGGTCAGGTTGCTTATGTATATATGCCAAATACTGGCGGTGGTGGCTATACCTTTTTCAACCGTTATTACTTCTCGCAATTAGACAAAAAAGCAGTAATCATTGATGAACGCTTCAATGGTGGCGGGTCAGCTGCTGACTATGTGATTGACTTATTGGATCGCAAGGTGACCAATTACTGGGGCGCGCGCGATGGCCTAATCACCACCACACCTGGTGCTGTCATCGATGGCCCCAAAGTGATGATCACCAATGAATATGCCGCCTCTGGCGGTGATTTGATGCCATTCCTCTTCCGGGAGCACAAGCTTGGTAAACTGGTGGGCAAACGCACCCTTGGCATTCTGATCGGGATCTTTGGGTATCCAAGTCTGATGGATGGTGGGAGCATCACCGCGCCTCGTTTCGGCATTTATAGCAAAGACGGCAAGTGGATCATCGAAAACGAAGGTGTTGCCCCAGATGTTGAGGTGGAGATGACGCCCAAGGATGTCATTGCTGGTAAAGATCCACAGCTTGAAAAGGCTGTCGAGCTGATCATGGAAGAAATGAAAGCCAATCCGCAACCTACACCGCCCGCCATGCCCAAAGGCCCGGTACGGGGGCATCGGAAGTAAGTAAGGAAAACATATACGAAGCGAAGCGCGTCTCTCCATTCGGAAAGACGCGCTTTTGCTCTTCATAAGGATCTTCGAAATTATTGTTTCAGGAATGTTTTTGCCTCGCGATTTCCATCCTGGTCAATCTGAAGGTTATACATGCCTTTGGGGAGAAATCGTACATCTATCGCCTCTCCATTTTGGTAAGACCCCTGTTGAATCAATTTTCCGTCCATGCTCATCAGGCGGAAGCTTACTTTCCCTTCGATACCCTTAACTGAAATAATCTCAGTGCTTGGGTTCGGATAAATGAGCCATTCATTTTCCGCCAAGTCCTCTTCGAGGTCAGTCGCAAAGTCAAACAAATTTGCTGCATAAACGCCCCGGCCATGTGTAAAGATGAAGACCTTTTCATCAGCAGGACGAAGGCGAACCTGGAAGACAGGCACATTGGGGATATTCAGCTCACGCAGCCAACTTTGCCCTCCATCAGTACTGGTATACAGGCCAAAATCAGTGGCCGCTACCAGATAATCAGGATTTTGATGACTGACTTCAATCCAGTTGACAGGGAGCCCATCGGGCAGATCACCCTGCAGGGAAGTCCAAACGGGTGTATTGGTATTGGCGGCACTTACTTTCCAGACCCGATCTCCGCTGGCAAAGTTTGACATGGAAACAAAGATGACAGAGTCATGCTGGGGGTGAACCGTTACACAACTGATGAAAGCATTGCCTACCTCAGGTGGAGCTGTATTCCCAATGTTCACTTCCTGCCCGGCTGTTGATGTCGCTGCATTATCAATGCGATAGAGCATAGCAGATTGTCCGCCAACATAGACAGTCGGATTTTGGTCAGCTGTAATCCCAAGTGCAAAAGGAGGCGGCACCGTCCCATTTGGATCAAGTGTAATCGGTGTGAAATTCTGTCCTCCATTGGTCGACCGGTAGATCCGGTTGGTCGTCACGACATATAATTGATCACCATCTACCGGATTCAATTCGAATGGGTTGATAAAATAGGGATTGTCAAAAGGTGCTTCACCAAATTCAACCAGTAAACTAAATCCTGGGTTCCCCCCTCTGGCATTGACTGACTTTGCCATGAATCCATTCTGAGAAGAAACGTAAGCTACATTTGGATTACTTTGGCTGACCTGACAATAAGAGCCATCTCCACCCCAAACGATAGATACATTTGGGTTGTCATTGAGGGTTCGGTGGGTGCCGTTGTCCTGAGTACCGCCCAGGAATTCGAGTCCATCAGGGAAAAAGGTCCCTGCATAATATTGGGTCGTTACATACCCAATGTTGGCATCAACTCGTGAACTCCCCATCAGGGCAACAGGAAAGCGATAAATACCACCATCATTTCCTACCCATACCATAGACGGATTAGAGGGGTCAAAAACTGCAATATGATGATCCGGGTGAGAAGCGGCAGCTCTTTGCCAACTTTGACCTCCGTTTTGACTAAAAACGAGGTCGAGTGCTCCAATCATCAAGAAATTGGGATCAGTCGGACTGACCTCAAACAAAAGTGCGTACCAGGGAAACCAAAATCTTGTGTTGGGAACAACCGATGGATTGGTCATTTCGGTCCAGTTTTGGCCACCATCAACAGATCGCCAGACCCCAAGGATACCAGATAGCCGAGCGTCATTGCTAAACTCTTCATATGCAGCAAAAATAACTGTTGGTACATCCCGACTGTAAGCCAATTCAATTCTGCGAAAGCCTCCCGGTGGTAGACCTTCTGCTGCCCCTAATTTCGTGAATGACTGAGGATTGCTGGCGGGAGCAAAGTATACCCCATCTTCAGTCACGGTCAAAAACGTACTCCCGTCGGGCATGATTTCTATATCCGTAACGCGGCCGTTTCCAGCATTAAACAAGGGAAAGAAATTTTGTCCACCATTTGGAGAAATCCATGCCCCGTCCCCATGGGTTCCAACGTAGAGATAGTTTGGAAATAGTGGCGAAGTCTTAATTGTCCAGATACTTTCCATTTCTGGAATTTGAGAAGCAGGCAGGGCCGTAAACGTCTGACCACGGTCAGTGGATTTGAAAATCCCCATACCGGAAATCCCTGCACTGTTTCCACGCGGTTCCCCGGTAGAGTAATACACAATGTTGTCATCAAATTGATCACGTGTAATGTAGGTAACAGCAAGATTGGGCGCCTGATCATTGACATTGGTCCAGGTTTGCCCGGTATCTTCTGATCGCCAAATCCCGCCTGAGATTCCACCAGCAATGATGGTATTGGAATTTTGGGGATCGATATTGATTGCGCGGGTTCGGCCACCGATGTTGTTCGGGCCCAGACTTAATACATTGGTTAAGTTGCCTTGTGAACGCTGAGAACGTGTGTCGATCTGATGTTGGATACGAACCATATTTGCCATGGACGCGTCACCTTTCATTAGACGGTACTGTTCGAACCAGCCCGGATGACCTGGGCCATCTTTTTGGGGAGTTGGATTGGGTAGATTGAGCAAATGGGTACTCAGCATCAGAATGCCTAATATGCTGATGGTTAAAGTAATTCGTTTAGCCATAGTGTTTGTGGAAAGTGGTTTGTGGAGTTGAATAAGTTAACATTCATAAGACAGTTACCATCCTTGAATGCCTAATATTTATGTGACGAATCGCAGGATTCTTCCACTCTGGCCGATTCCATCTTATGGATTCCCTTGGTGCCTTTTTACATTTTTTTCACCCAAAACGCCTAGCTTCGCAGCATGAAAAAAGTGCTCATCATTGCCTATTACTGGCCGCCTAGTGGTGGAGCGGGCGTACAACGTTGGCTCAAAATGGTCAAATATCTCTCTGAGTTTGGCTGGCAGCCCATCGTCTATACGGCAAAAGATGCAGCCTATCCGGTGCTGGATACTTCACTGGAAAAGGATGTTCCCCAAGACCTGGAAGTGATACGCGGCCCAATTTGGGAACCTTACGAGGTGTACAAAAAGTTTACCGGTCAGGGAAAAAAGGAGCGCGTCTATTCTGGCTTCCTGTCTGAAAACAAAAAACCCTCCCTCACCCAACGCCTTTCTGTCTGGATTCGAGGGAACTTTTTCATTCCGGATGCGCGCCGCTTCTGGATCAACCCCTCGATTAAACTCCTGACAGAATACCTTCAGAAACATCCGGTGGATGCCATCATCACCACCGGGCCACCGCATTCACTGCACATGATTGGCCGGGGTTTGAAACGAAAGTTGGGTGTGCCCTGGATCGCGGACTTCCGTGATCCCTGGACCAATATTGACTTCTACGACCAACTCATGCTCACAGGCTGGGCCGATCGGACCCACCGCCGGATGGAAGCCTCAGTGATGGCGGAAGCAGATGCGATCACGACCATTGGCTGGACCATGCAGAAGGAGTTTGAGGAGATGGGGGCAAAAAAAGTATATGTAGCAACCAATGGCTTTGATGAGGCTGATTTTCCGGAGATGAATGTGAAGCTGAAGGATAGATTTACGTTCAGCCATATTGGGTATCTGAACAAAGACCGTAGTCCTGAAAATCTCTGGCGGGCCTTCGGTGAACTGGTCAATGAAGTTCCTGGATTAAAAGATGATCTGTGTCTGAGATTTATTGGGAAAACGGATCATGTGCTGCATCAGGCATTGGAGAGAAACGGCCTGACGGATCTGACTGAGCACATTGATTATGTGCCACATGATGAAGTCCTGGTGGCGCAACGGGAATCACATGTTTTGTTGCTGCTGATCAACAATACGCCCAACGTATTGGGCATTCTGCCTGGCAAATTATTTGAATACCTGGCTGCCCGTCGCCCGATACTGGCCATCGGCATGAAAGGAGGAGATTCGGATAAGGTGCTAACCGAAACCGGTGCTGGTGAGATGCTGGAGTATGACGACCTAGAAGGCATGAAGCGCATCATTTTTAAGCTGTATCGCCGCTTTAAAAAAGCTGAAATAGAGATTGATGCGACGGATATACAACGTTTTTCCCGGCGACACAATGCGGGCCTGATTGCTTCTGCACTTGATTCAATCCAAGTGGCGCAATCATCGCATACGTAGTGATTCTTCATGACTGTCCAAGACGCCATACCAGCCCCCCATAAAAAATCCGCCTTGAGAATGCCGAAAACTGCCGCTCGGAATAATCCCGGTTGTAGATTACCTGACTGGGATTGAAGCGGTCGAGTAGGTTGTTGACATTCAAAAATACAATCAGACTTCCGGTTTTTAAGTCAATATAACGGCTTACACCGAGGCTGATGTTGTGATAATTCCCCAGACGTTCCGTGTACACGGATTCATCAAAGATTGGCTCGAATACATCAAGTGCGGGTTGAAAGCGCCCCGCCAAAACTGGATTGAACAGGGTTCCAGGACGTCCAATCCAACTGATGTTGACATTGACCTGCTTCGGATGATCATAGGCCAGACTTGCTTTCAGGAAAAAAGGGAAATCTTTGTTTCCCCGAAAATAGGTACCATCGGGACTGAACGCTATCCGGTTCAAAAGATAGGTATTGGCCACACTCATCGATAGAAAAGGGCTCAGCAGATACCGGGCATAGGTCTCGATTCCGAAAATCCGGGACCGGTTGATCTGTAATTCTCCGTTTGACTGCATGCCGCTTTCGTCTTTGGCAAAGAGTGCTGCTGTGAGGTCAAGGCGGGTAGCATTCAATTGATAATCAAGCGAAATCTGATCAGCACGTAATAATTCGCTGCCCCGAAAAAAGAAGCCTGGAAGAGAATAACTGTGATAGCGCCCCGCGCTCAGTAAAATGGACTGATTGTCCGGGAGATCCTGTCGCCAGGAAGCTTGAAAGCTGACAAATTGTGCCTGATTTCCCTGC
Organism: Bacteroidota bacterium; assembly: GCA_039815525.1. Taxonomy (GTDB): domain Bacteria; phylum Bacteroidota; class Bacteroidia; order J057; family J057; genus JBCAWW01. The sequence goes on from JBCBZF010000064.1 coordinate 8,635, forward strand.
GGGAAGTTGGTGCGAAGGCCGACAGCCAAATGACTTCTTTCATTTGGATCATGCTTCAGATAGGCATGTGTCTCGACAATTGGACGACTGACCACTGTATCAATTGGCACTGTCGGCGCAGTCTCGGCAAGGGCATAATAGTAACGCGCGCTGGTATCCTGGAAGCTGCGGCGATAGCCGTCATAATTGATACCTGCCTGCCAAACCCATTTACGCCCCACAAAACCTTTGGCCTCCACCGATCCATATAACTGCCTGGTATTTCGATGAGAACGGATATTGCCAAATTGATAGGTTTCCCGACTTTGATCCCAACCGCCCCGCAGATACAGGACCATTGAGGAAGCCTGATACTGCAAACTACCAAGATGAAACTGACGATTTTTGCGGGCCTGCGCCAAGCCCTGATAGGTGAACAGCTGGGTTTGCGCTGCATAGCGCTCTCGAATTCCATAGGATATGCTGCGAAAAAACCACCGCTTATGTTTTCCCAGTGGAACGCCCAAATGCAGCCCTCCATCCAGATTGCCAAAGTCTTTCAGGAAGCCGAGACTCTGCTGGTGGAGACCAAGGAATAGATCCGGAAACTGGAAATTGCTGTAGGCCTGAAAAAAGGCTCCCTTGGGTAGCTTCTGGGTGCGAAATATGCCCAAATTGGCCACCCCCGCAGAAAATTGCCATGCAGAGGCATCCACTGATTTGACCGTATTGAGCTGGACCAGACCACCGCTGGCATTGCCAAAGCTTAAGGGTGGATTGCTCGCATACACCAATTGTTCCTCCAGTAGTTCGGTATTGAACAGACTGAAATTGCCCAATCCGTTGAGTTGACTGTTGCGGACCGGCTGATAAACCGGCACACCATTGAGGATAACCCGGTTGCGGCTGGCACTGCTCCCCCGTAAGTCGGGATTGGCTGATTCGTCGGTATTGGTAGAGGCTGGTAGACTGGTGATGGCCCGCAAAGGATCGGCGGCGGCGATTGGATTCAGGTAAATGTCCAGTTTTTTCATCCGTACCACTGAGAACTGATCCGCAATGGGACTTCTGGCCCGAATTTGTACTTCGGCCAGATTCAGACCTTGCGCTTTCAACTGGATGCGCAGCATAGTGTCTGCTGGCCAGGTTTGGACGGGCAGAATCACTGCCTGATAGCCCGCAAGGAGTATTTTGACCGAATCTCCGTTTTGGATGTCAGGATTGCGGAGGCGAAAGCTTCCATCTGCCGCGCTGATGGTCCCCAAAGCCGGATTGCGCAGGACAAAAACATTGGCGGCAAAGAGGGGCTGACCCTTACGGTCAACCACCTGTCCTTGCAGACTGTTCTGCGACCGTAGCAGCCCGAAGCCAAGCAATAAAGTGAACACAGAGAGGAGGTGTTTCATGGCTTAATCATCAAATGGTGGGAAGAGTTAAAGGAAAATTGGAAAGCGAATCCGGTTTTATTTTCCTACCAATTTGCTGCCGAGCTTGCTGAGCTGGTAGTTGTCTGGAAAATGCTGTAGGGCGTCCTGATAATGTGTTTTTGCATCCGACCATTTCTCCTTTTTGATGTAGAATTTGATCAGCATTTCATAGGCTTCGGCTCTTCCCCATGAAGGCAAATAGGGGTTTTCGACGGCCTGATCTGCTTGCTCCAATGCCTTGAGCAGGTAGGTCTCCACTTTGGTCCCGCCGCCATACTTTGCCGGGGTGTAATAATCATTGCTGCCCAGGACGAAATAGGCCCGGAGATTTTTGGGGTCCATGGCGAGGGCTTTTTCACCATTTGATTTGACCCGGGAAGACATGATGACTGCTTTGATGGTTGATTGAAATTGGATGGAAAAGCTCTGTGTAAGGGATAATAAGGCATAATCCTCCGCATTTTTGCCACTGAGATCTTCAAGGCGATCTACTGCCGCCTCAATGGCCTTTTCCGCTTTTTCTTTGTCGCCTTTCGTGCTGTGATAAATGGCGCTGTAGTACTGTAAATAGCTCTGCCAGTATCGGACAATATTCTGTTGATTTGCTTGACTCATTTTCTCCAATTCCAATAGCAGGGCATCAAGTGGTTGATGGGTATTGGTGAGCAGGCTTTGGACAAAGGCATCATACACCTGTTGCTGCATGTTGAGTAAGTCGGAAAATGCCACCTCATTAGAAGCAAAACGAGCCTGATAAGACGGCCCGGCCACTTCTTCGGTGGCACCACAGCTGCTCAGGGCCAAACTGGACCCCAGACCCAAGAGCAATAAGATTCCTGTTACCAGGATTTTGTGAATCATCTGGTTCATGAGTGAAATGTTTATGTAGCGTTCATACTGACCGGGCATCAGTCTCCCATTCCGGATCCATTGATCCGGGCAAAGTCTGAAAAAGAGGTAATTGATTACCTTCTTTTTTCGATGTCGGTCTTGTTTTGTTCTTCAGTTAAATCAACATACGACTTCAGGGCGTTTACATAATTTTCAAAAGCCTGCAGTCCTTTGTCGGTCAGCTCTACGCTGGTGTGTTGATAATTATTTTTAAAACCCTTTTTTGTGTGGACGTAACCAGCTTCTTCCAACTTTGCCAACTGAATGCTGACGTTACCGGAATTGGCGGAGGTGAGTTCACGTAGCTCCTTGAAATCACTTTTCCCTGACCGGACCAAATGCGACATAATGGTCAGCCTAAGCCGGGAGTGAATCAATGGATCGAGGTCTTTATACATGCTTTCTGGCGATATACGCTCTGTTCAATAAGACGCCTGGCAAAAATACAGAGAATATACTGACAAAGGCCATGAGCAGTGGATGATATTCCCAGGCGACCCAAAAGCCAAGCATACCAACCAGATTGGCCACAATGCCGGCCATGACCAGGGGCCGATATCTAAGCAAAAAGCCCGATAATCCCAGGGCAATTCCTTTTAAAATCAAGATGAAAGGGATCAAAAATTTCCCCAATTCCATCGAGAGCGCAAAGCCCAAAATGATCATGTTCACCGAAGCAAAAGCCCATAAGATGCCAATCGCCCGCCCAATGAGATTGGGACCAGACCGCATCCGGTATTGTGGAAAGGCAAAATAAGTAACCGCGACACCGACGGGAATGAGCAGATAGATGCCAAAGATCCATTGGAACATTTGCACTGACTGAACATAGTAGTGCAACAGGCCCACCGCAGTCAACAACAATCCCCAAAAAATGTACACCACCCCATTTTGCTCTTGCCTCTCCTTGGCCTCCTGTAACACATTGGCGATCAGATCGAGACTTTCTCTGGGACTAAATGACTGTGGTTCCATTGTTTGCTCTGATTGGTGGATGTTCTGGTCAAGAATAATGAGGTCGTAGCCTTTTCTACCGCCGGTATAAAACCGGATGCAGGGCTTTTCATACAATTAGCTTATTACAATTATAATCTAGTTTATTTTATAAACCAAATTTCCGCCTCATTTTTCATCCTGTACAATCTGAATCATCAACAACAAAAACCGGGATACCACCGAAGCGGCATCCCGGACATAAACGAGACGTCTTTCTATTGATAAAAAACTTTTTCTACCTGATTGAAACCTGCAAAAATCCCATAGCCACCTTCAATGTTGTTCGGAACCGTGATGGGCTCATTGGGAATGATGGCACTTTCTACCCCTTCACTTTGATTGTCCTGTTGGAGATTGTATTTGCGGCGGTATTCATACAGCTCTTCACTAAC
>JBCBZF010000348.1:0-6504 GCA_039815525.1 Bacteroidota bacterium
AGATGACACCAGCACTGGAAGCACTTTTCCGCAAACACAATCTCCCGGATATTTTCCGAAAGTATCAGTTGCGCGGGACCCAAACTGAATACACCGATCGTCAGGGCAATCCCACCATTCTGGGTAACTCCGTTTTGGAAAACAATATGGTGCAGACCTCTTCCTGTATTTCCTGCCATGCGATGGCCACACTCAACGGTGGCAGCAACTCATTTGTGACCGTTTCACAACCCATGCCACCTGGCTTCCGCTTCGGTATTTCTCCTACCAATACTTTCGGGCTTCACCCGGATGCTTTTGTCGGCACCCCTGAGCCAGAAATGTTTTACAAAGAAAATGAGGCCAGTGAAGTACCAGCGGATTCCATCTACTACCAGCTTGATTTCATGTGGCAATTGACCAATGAAGCCAAATCCTGTGAGGAGTAAGCGCTTGGTTTGAGGGATGGTTAAAAAAGCGTCAATGGCTCTGTTCAGACCAGATCAGAATAGGAAAAGAGAATCAGCTATTGCGCATCTTCAACAACTCCTGCAAAACCGGAACGGTATTGTCCATGATGCGGGTTTCGATCTCATCAATCGGAGCCCGCTCAAAGTTTTGCCCGGTTACCGTCTCGTACAGTTCGATGTAGCGATCGGTTACCTGATGGAGAAAGTCATCTGGCATCTCCGGCATGCTTTGTCCATCCAGGCCCTGAAACTGATTGGCCATCAGCCATTCGCGCACAAACTCCTTCGAAAGTTGCTTTTGCTTTTCTCCGGCCGCCTGGCGTTCTGCATAGCCGTCGGCATAGTAGTAACGGGATGAGTCGGGTGTGTGGACCTCATCAATGAGGTAAATGCGGCCATTGCGCTCTCCAAATTCGTACTTGGTATCCACCAGGATCAAGCCGCGCTCAGCGGCCATCTCGGTGCCTTTGTTGAAGAGTTGCAGCGCATGATGCTTCATCTGCCCGTATTCCTCCGGATCAACAATGCCCGCTTTGAGAATTTCATTCTCGCTGATATCCACATCATGACCAATCTGCGATTTGGTGGCAGGGGTAATGATCGGTTCCGGCAGTTTATCCGCTTCTTTCAGGCCGTCGGGCAGTGTTACGCCACAAATCTCACGGCCACCATCCCGATACACCCGCCAGGCATGCCCGGCCAGATAGCCCCGCACCACCATTTCAATCGGCACCGCATGACACTTCAGGCCAATGGTTACATTGGGGTCTGGTACTGCCAGTACGTGAGTCGGGACTGATTCTTCGACCGCATTGAAAAAATGCAGGGACGTCTGATTGAGGACCTGCCCTTTGAAGGGAATTGGCCGGGGCAGTATGTGGTCAAAAGCTGAAATCCGGTCTGAGGCCACAATGACCAGAAAATCTTCGTCGATGTTGTACACATCCCGCACTTTGCCCTGGTAGCGCGATACCTGAGAAGGAAATTGAAAATTTGTCTCTTTGATTGCCATTGTGGTCTGTTGATTTTGACGGGCAAAGATAGGAAGATTTCAGGAGTGAGGAGAGAGATGTCAGGGGAGAGTTTACATTTTTCTCTCACCTGACGTCTCGACCTTCATTTGTCCATAAGACCCAGACTCTCTAACTTGAAGGGTAACCTTTTTGGGGTAAAGGTATGATCAAAGCAAAGCAGGCATCCGATCAGCGGCTACTGGAGGGCATCCTTCAGGCAGACCGACAATCCTTGCTGGCTTTATATGATCAGTATTTTCCTGAAGTACTGGCCTATGTACGCAAGAACAATGGTCAGGCAGCAGATGCTGAAGATCTTTTTCAGGAGATCATCATGGTGCTCTTTCGGAAAGTTCAATCCGGCAATCTGACGCTGAGCACTTCGCTGGGTGGCTATGTTTTCTCCATTGGCCGCAATCTGTGGTTGAAGCAGTTGCGGGATAAAAAAGAACTCAGTGGGGGAGAAATGAGCCTGGAAGCAGATGCAGAAATGGAGGCTTTGGTCGAGCGTGAGTTGCGGGAAAAGATTTTTTTTGAGAATCTGGAGCAGTTGGGCGAAAAATGTCGTCAGATTTTGCAGTGGTTTTTCGCGAAAGTGAGCATGCGGGAAATCGCTGGCCGACTGGGCAGTACCGAAGCCTACATCAAAAAGAGAAAGTTTGTGTGTAAACAAAAACTGATAGAGGCAATTGAGCAGGATCCGAGGTTTAAGAGCGTTGCCCCGGACTCCGATCCGAGAGCATGAGGGGCTTGGAGTCGGATAATCGTATGATGACTCTCGCCTCTCAACTGTCGCCTCTCAACTGACTCCTGAACACTATGGACAATTGGGCTGAAAAAATCGAGCAGTATCTGGCGGGTGAATTGTCGCCGGAAGACAAGGCGGCCTTTGCGGCACGTCTGGCGGAAGATCCTGCCCTGAAGCGCCGCATGCAGATTGCACAGCAACTGGATCAGGCTTTTGATGGAGCGGAAGTCTTTGCCCTCCGCAAGGAATTGCAAAGCATCCGGGCGTTGCGCCAACAAAAGAAAGTGCGGCGCTTTCCGGTCTGGTCCTATGCCGCGGTAGCAGCGGCAATCGCCATTTTGGTCCTATTGTGGGTCAATCCGGGCGGCTCAGGCAAAAGTTCTGAGGCTTTGTTTGCCGAAAACTTCGGGGCCTATCCCATGCTGATCAGCAGCCGGGCGGATTCGGTTTCAGATACATTGGGGGCGGCGCTCATCGCCTATGAGAATGGCGATTATGCAGTGGCAGCTCGTCATTTTGCGGCGCTTGATTCGGCGGATAATATACAGCCCAGGTTTCTGCGCTTCTACGAAGCAGTGAGTTTGCTGGGCGCAAAGGACGGGGCAGGCGCGATTGCCATTCTGCAAGCATTGGACCTGCCTGAATTGGATGAGGCAAAGCAATGGTATTTGGCCTTGGCCTATTTGCAAAATGGCCAGCCGGAGGCGTCTAAGGAAACCCTGAAAGACATTCAGACCGGGCGTTTCGCGCCGCAGGCGGCGGAGTTGTTGGAGGTGCTCTAATCTAATTCCATAATGAGGTCCAATACATTATTTCTCAGTTTTTCCACCTCTAATGTATACTGCTGATAATTGATTACCGAGTCGTTGAATAGGTCCATATTGGATTTCCAACGACCGGATAAGCGTACGAAATCCAGGTGCGTTGTCTTCATACCACCCTGTCTTGGATAATGGGCGATGGCCTCGGTAAAGACAATCGAGAATTTGTTTTTCGCCATTAATTTTAGCCACCGATCTTTAGGGGCTCGCTTCATGGCTAATGAAGTATTGTCTTGCCCAATTGAAAGATGTGCTTTGTCTACATCTGAATTATTTTGTTTCAGAGAACTGGGATCGTTTAACAATTGCATCAATAAATCAAGCGCAGCCCGGTCGTGGGTTGCCATCTCTACTTTATATTGATCTTCTGTAATCAAAGAATCTGCCTTTCGCTTATGGGCAGCATTTCTTCGAACGGAAATCTTCTTAAACGCGTGATAAAGATCTCGGTCATTTTCCCAACCAAATTCCAGGATCTTTGACTGCACAAAATCTACATCCTCAACCCCAAACTCCTGAATCCACCCTTCAATGATTTGTTTACCTAACACCCCATTTTCTTTCCCTGTCTCCGGTTTAACAGGAGGCACTTGCTCGACTTTCTCTTGGCGAACAGTCTGATTTTCCATATCATTTGATGTGGGTTGAGCATTGCCGAGTTCCTGAATTCGGCCTAAAATCAATTCATCAGAAGCGTCTTTAGACAAATGTAAGATGCTTAATATCTGATTGAGTACTTTTTCCTTTGCAATTAATCCTTTGAGAAAAGTTGAAAGCCGGTCAATGATAAAGTTCGCTCCGTTCTCTATTCCAGCAGCTTTTAATGTCTGAGAATCTTCCAACAGAGTGCCCGTTTTTTGGTTCCAAAGTCCTAAATCCTTTATGGGGATGTTATTTGCATATCCATTTCGTTCAAATGCTTTTTTAATCTCTTCCCCAGTTGAATCAATAGAAAGCGTCAAATCATATTCACTTCCACTCAAAGTGTCACGGAGTGTAATCGTTATTTCGTCATCATCCCCCCTTCCGCCAGAGCCTTTTGAAATCAATAAGACGTCCCCGTGCTTGACTCCATTCAACTCAAGTGCCTTGTCCCTCGCAAGCTCTTGACTCGTCCGTTTATGAATCAGCACATAATGATCCGAATCCAATATCCCTTGCTTCACCAATTCCCTGATGACTTCACCAGCAGTAGTGGACTCCGATAATTCAACTTCAAAATCATCCCCGGTCAGTGGGTTCTTCAATTCAATGATGAGGGCTCTGGACATACAAACACCTTTCTGAAAACAAGATTTTCCCAACTACCCGAAAAGGCAGCTTAGATAAATACGATGATTATTCAATTTGTTGGCAAGAGAAATTCGCACTCTTGCTATCGAAAGATAGGAAGAATATTCAGAAAGTCGAATTGAATTAAGGGATGAAGGAATCCCTTGGCGCTCACAGACGCAGCCGCTCCAAGTCGTCCAGCAGGCCCAACAGATCAGCATTGATCTGATTGTAGATGGTGAAGTACTCCTCCTGGGGAACGGTCCCCAGCATATTACTGCGCTTGAGGTGCTGGAAACGCCCTTGAATCAAGATCAGTTTATTCCCAAATCTTTCCGGAATGCCTTGTTCATTCAATAGTTCTTGCAGTTTCCCGATCAACTGAGTGGTTTGGGCATCTTTGATCAGGTCCCGATGGTCTCTGACGATTTGCTGCATCACAGAGCATTCACCCGTCAGGGGGCCCATCTCAAGATGGAAATTATTTCGGATCCCGATCATCTGTAGATTTCCGGCTTTCCAGAGCCGATTGAGTTCACGAATCCGAAATACATAATCCCTTGCCAAGGTAAAGGAAAGGATTTCTCGCTTGATCATCGCCGTGATAAACTCGCTTTTGGTGGCACTCTGCGGCATCTGGACATCATATTCCTGCTTGGTCTGAAGATCGACCAGGGTAAAATGAATCAGCGGCTTTTCCACGGCCTGGTAATCAGCAGTACGCAGTTCCAAAGGACCAGTGATGCGTTTGCGGTAAAAGAATAAATCTCTTTTCGGATTGATCACTTCCTCCACTTCCGGTATCACCAAGGTGTAGTCCTCGCGTGCTTCAATGATCTGATTGGCGATCAGTTCTTCGATGATTTCCTGCCCCTTGGCATGAAAATCCAGCTCTACTTCGAAGAAATCATTGGTATGAACAATAAAAATCTCTATCTGCACAGATTCTGACTAATTGGATGAAATCATGATTGTTTGCGTCAGTTGATGGGACTGGCAAGCTATCTATTTTTCCACTTTGATCATTCAGGGAAAACCCAGATTTATACCCGGATCACCAACTTGCCAGCAGCCCGGTTTTCTTCCATCATGCGATGGGCCACCTGCAATTCTTCGAAGGCAAAAGCATGGAAAACATTGGATTGGTATGCACCAGCCGCCACCTTGTCCACAATCTTCTGCAATACGGGCGTCGCATACTCTTTGGTCAGGGTTTCCGAACTGTACATGGTCAGTTTGACGGTCGAGGGCATCCAGGGAAAAAATTCATAGCCCCACTCATTGCCCAAAAAGCCAACCAGGCCCACACAGCCTTTGGGGCGGGCGCACAAAAGCGAATCTTTGATGGTCGTTTCTCTGCCCACCAATTCGACCACGCCGTGCACCCCTTCCGGAACGATGTCCAGGACTTCTTCCCTGACACTGCCATGATCAATGATTACGTGGTCTACCCCCGCATCCAGCATATACTGGCGTTTGGCTTCCTTACGGGTGGTTGCCAAAACGGTGCAGCCCAGGTCTTTGGCGATAGACGTACACGCCATCCCGACCGATGATGTACCCCCTCTCAATAAAACCGTTTGGCCAGTCTGCAAACCGACCGCCTCCATCATTACCCCCCAGGCTGTCAGGTAAGTCTCTGGGATGGCGCCAAAATCAGTCCAATCCAGGTCAGTGTCGATTGGAAACACATTGGCACGGGGTAAAACCGTTTTTTGGGCATAGCCACCATCATGCTTACGGCCCATGAAACCCATTGCAGCCGCGACTTTTTGGCCTACCTGCAAATCGGTTCCCCCACCATCTACCACGACGCCAACACACTCTATTCCCGGTACCCGTGGCAGCGTAACCTCCGGACCAGAATGCCCCTGGCGGGTGTACAACTCACTGCGGTTGAGGCCAAATGCTTTGATGTCGATAAGAATCCAGCCTTCACGAGGCTGCGGATCAGGTAGCTCAGTCAGGCGCAATACCTCCGGCCCGCCATAGGATTCCAATAACCATGCTTTCATATCAGGCGTTTTTTTTCCAAACTACACTTTTTCAACTTTAGGGAAAAAGCTGCGCAAAATGTGACACATAAAAGGATTTTGCTCGCCTCTTAATTTTGTACTTTCCCTACTCAAATGATCCACCACATGAAAAATAGTCTGTTCATTTTGATCTTATGTGGCAGCTTCCTTTCCCTCAGCGGCCAG
>JBCBZF010000194.1:0-8315 GCA_039815525.1 Bacteroidota bacterium
CAAAATCATGTTGTACGCTTTACGAGACCAATACGATCTCGCCAACCTAAGTCTGATCGCTTATTACCATGATCAACACCAGACCGAAGCAAGCATCCAGGCTTGTGAAGCAGCATTGGCCTCCGGAAGCAATCAATTGACGATTCTGTGTAAGCTGACCGAATTGTTGATTGAGGCCGGACAGTTTGGCGCCGCTAAGGAACGGCTCAACCAGGCCATTGCCATAGACCCAGCCTTTCTGCCGCTTTTTCCATTACGGGGAGAATTGTGGTTGCGCAGCAAGAACTACCCCAAAGCCGCCGCTGCCTTTAAGCACTATGTCGCGCGCAACCCATCAGATCATCAAGCAAGCATGCGCTATGCCGCCGTTTTATTCCTGAATGGAGACTATGCCGCGGCCATGACAGAATTTGATCACCTTGAAAAAGCTGGCGTCAGTCCAGCACTGGTTCAGCGTCTCAAGGCTTATTCGTTCTATGAAACGGAGCGATTTGCGGAAGCCGCAGCGACACTTGACCGCTACTTCACAATTCAAGCGGCCGATCGCATCATTGCGACAGACTACGTTTATCTGGGCAAAATCAGTCTGGCACGGGGGAAGCAAGCACAGGCGGACGAAGCTTTCGGCCAAGCAGTCGAGATGGATTCTGAACAAGCGGCTGTTTATCAGGATTTATCCCAACAATACCGAAAAGAAAAAGACTACCGACAGCAAGCGCATTATTTGCATCTGTTTTTGTTGGCGGAAAGCAACACCCAATCTGCCGAATGGCTGCAACTGGGCAAAGCCTATTATTTCGCGCAGGAATTTGAGGCTGCACAAAAGGTATTTTCTGCTTTGGTAGAAGAAGATGATGAATACGTGGCGGCTTTGTATTGGCTGGGAGAAACGCTCCGCAAGGCCCATCCCAATCGCCCCCAGGCGAGTTGGCAACCGTATTTTACCAAAGTAGTTGAACTATTGGAGTTGGAAAGCGAGCTAAACGATGCGCAAACCCGCTGGATGCTGGGTTCCGTTACCGCCCTGGCCATCCATTTCTACGCGCCTGAAAATCCACTGCAGAAAGACTGCGAACAAGCGGTGGTATATCTGGAAAAGCTTGTCCATCTCAAGCCGGATCAAACTGCGTATCAGTTGATGCTGGATAGCTGTCGCTAGCGATATAGTAGGGCCAGGACCCGCCCTGGCCCTACCTTGTACCTACAACAAAAATTCGTATTTTATGAACATGAAATACGATGCCCACCAATGCCTTGCTGCCCGCTTGCGTAGCCTCTCCCGCATTGCGGATGGGATTTATCGTCGCCACCTTGCTGGCAGTGGTACCACCGAGCAGCAGCTCAATATCCTTCTGATTCTGTATCAGGAAGGTGAAGTGCCCCAAAAACGTGTTAGTGAAGTGCTGGAACTCGAACGCTCCAGCCTGACCCGTAATCTGGTACGTTTGGTGAATCAGGGGTGGATTGAGAAGAAGGGACCGGTTAATCGCCCACAGATTTCCCTGACGGCCAAAGGCAAAAAAGCCACCAAAAAATTGCTCCCACACTGGGAAGCAGCCATGGACGAGCTCAGTGCCGCCCTGGGAGGTGAGGGTATGCTCTATCTCAATATGGTGGAGAAAAAACTGCGCTAGGTCATCACTTTTTGATCTCTTCGATTGTGATCGGTCCTGCGACCAGGGGTTGCGACAAACGTCCCAAATGTAACTGAAAAGCCATCGCAGCGGCCTCAGCTTCATTGAAATTCCCGGTAATGCTTAATCTACCGGCTGTGATTTTAGACATCACCCGTGGCACCATCTGAGCTTTCCCATTGATGACCACCGCAATCCCACGTCGGTCTTCTGCCGCAAGCTCCGTCATTTCTGCCCAGCGTGCGACCGCCGATTCTGTTAGCTCAACCCCAATCATTGGTTGATTGCTCATTTGATTTAGCTCCATCTTAGCGGTTTGGATGTCTTGTTCAGTGATCGGCGCTTGAGATTCTCCTTCGGTATTGATCATGTACAGCCCAAATCCCAGCTCTGGTGTGAGTACTTCTTTCGACCATATCAGATCCAGATTGGCAGGTTTCAGCGGAGAAGCCATGAGCGTCTGACGTGCAAGTGTCAGATCTATTGTATCTAAAGCAAAAGCCAATACATCTTCAAATCCAGACACGATGTCTACATCCCGTCGATGGATCAGACCTTCTGGCAATGTCATATCCGTCCACATTTGTTGGATCGCAGGATCTGTCATTTGGTAAGTGTGCCACAAGCCCATTTCGTGCGGCAGGGCAAACATGCGGGTCAATTTATCTTCTGCACCACTCACCGGACCTTCCAGCTCAAACGAAACCACAAAGGCAGCCTTGGTTTTGTCTCGCTCAACGCGCACGGCCTCATAACCGGCACGTTCCACTCGCTGGTTGATTTCTGTGGTTAATTGTGTCGCCCGAGAAGCAGAGAGCGAGTTGCCGCCGATGGTCGTCAGTATCATCTGACCAGCATAGCGTGGAGTACATGCAGTCAATAAGCAGCATACTGACAAAAAAAGCGGGAGGTATAAGGTGCGTGTTTTCATTCTCATCTCACATAAATCAAATATCCATCTGCCTCAATCTAGGAAAAGATTGGCGGGAATTGGGATTCAGTCCATCAGACGTCTGAACTTTTGCTCCAAATGGGGGTAGATTGTCTATATTGCCAGCGAATTTGGACGTATGCGTTATAACCAACTCAACAACATTGTCGGATGGGCGGTCTTTGGAATTGCCTTGATCGTCTATTTGCTCACGGTGGCACCGACAGCCAGCTTCTGGGACTGCGGTGAATTTATCGCCTGTTCGAATGAACTGGAAGTCACCCACCCACCGGGTGCGCCGCTTTTCCTCTTATTGGGGCGGATCTTTGGCATGTTTGCCATTGGCACTGAGAATGTGGCCTTCATGGTCAATCTTGTCAGCGTGTTTGCCAGCGCCTTCACGGCTTTGTTTACTTTCTGGATCACGACCATGTTGGCCCGTAAAGGTCTCGCCAAAGTAGACATGGAAGACCAGAGTAAGACCTTTACCATCATGGCCGCAGGCGTGGTGGCTGGTTTGAGTTGCACCTTTGCAGATTCCATCTGGTTCAATGCGGTAGAAGCAGAGGTTTACGCATTGAGTTCCTTCTTCACCGCCATCGTGGTGTGGCTGATCTTTAAATGGGAAGCACGGGCCGATCAAGCAGACCATCTGCGATGGATTTTGCTGATCGCCTATCTGATGGGCTTGTCGATTGGGGTACACCTGCTCAACCTGCTGACCATTCCTGCGCTGGCCTTGGTCTACTACTATCGAAAATTTGACTTTTCCTGGAAAGGCTTTCTCATCACCATGGGCATTTCAGTGGGCATTCTGGGCTTCATTCAATATGGCATCATTCAGATGACCTTTAGCATTGCCTGGGCCTTTGAAAAACTGTTCACGGGAACCGTAACTGCAGGCTTGAAAGATCAGGGCGGGTGGGGTCTGCCAATGGGTACCGGCGCGACAGTCTTTGGTCTATTGATTTTTGCCAGTCTAATAGCACTTTTGTTCATCAGCCATCGCCGCCGCATGATTGCGCTCAACACCGCAGTCCTTTCATTGGTCATGGTGTTGATTGGTTTTTCTTCCTACACCCAAATCTACGTTCGCTCCAATGTCGATCCGCCCATCGACATGAACAATCCAGAAAACATTCAGACATTCCTGAGCTATATGAAGCGGGAACAGTACGGCGATCGGCCTTTGTTGAAAGGACCGCTCTACAATGCCAGGGTCAAATATGATCGCAGCGGCCGGCCCGTGGTCAAATCCCGCACCATGAAGTATACGCTGTTGGAGGATGTGGACAAATATGTAGAGGACACCGAAACGCCAAAGTACGAATACGAAAAAGAGGTCTGGTTTCCCCGCATGTATGACCCGGGACGCTACAATTCCGGCCCTTTTGCCTATAAAAACTTCGTCGACCGCATCGGAAAGGCCAATGATCCCAGTGATGACAAACCAACCCGGGCCGAAGACATTTCATTCTTCTGGGAGTACCAGCTCAATCATATGTACATCCGCTATTTCCTCTGGAACTTTGCCGGAAGAGAAAGCGACATTCAGGAAGCGCGTTGGGAATCAGGCTTTGAGTTCTGGGATGAGACCCGCTACACTGACGAAAAAAAGCGCAACAAAGCCAAAAATCACTTTTATCTGATACCCCTTTTCCTTGGCTTCCTCGGGATCATCTGGCAGTACCTCAACAATCGTCAGGACGCGGCGGTGATTGGGATGCTGTTCTTTTTCACCGGCATTGCAATTGTGCTTTACCTCAATCAATACCCACTTCAACCCAGAGAAAGGGATTATTCCTATGCCGGTTCTTTCCAGACATTCTGTATCTGGATCGGGCTGGGGGTGATGTTTTTGGCAGAGGTCTTCCGAAAAATTGGGAAAAATGCGACGCCATGGATCGCTGGTGGTATTGGCTTACTGGCACCGATCTTAATGGGTAGCCAGGGATGGGATGATCACAGCCGCAAAGGACGCTGGGTAGACATTGAGTTTGCCAAAAATCTCCTCAACAGCTGTGCGGAAAATGCCATTCTATTTACCGGTGGAGACAATGATACCTTCCCGCTCTGGTACATTCAGGAAGTCGAAGGCTATCGCTCAGATGTGCGGGTGGTCAATCTTGAGCTCCTGATTTCTGACTGGTACATTGATCAGATGAAGCAGGATAAAAATGAATCTGCCGCCCTTCCCATTAGCATGGAGCGAAAAGATTATGCGGGAGAAAAAGGCCTGATCATTCGGGGCTATCCTTCTCACAACATCCCCATTCCAGCCAATATCAGCGGCCTAAAAGCCTCAGGCGTGCTCTCAGAGCAGGAAGCCAGTTGGGCAGGAGATCAGATGGTCTGGGAATTCAAATCACGCGGTAGCCAGCGCAACGCTTATATCCTGCGCAAGGATTCAGTGATGATCGATGTGCTACGCAACATTGCCGCCAACAACTGGGAACGTCCGGTTTATTTCGCCAATACCATGCCGCCATCCAGTTTCATCAAATTGCAGGACTGGTTCCGCATGGAGGGACTGGCCTACCGCATTCTGCCCATCAAAAGATCTGAGAAAACGCCCAATGATATCTACTATGGGTGGATTGGGCAAAAGCAAATGAAGGAGAATTTGTTCGAAAAGTTTCTCTTTACTGAGCTTGACAATCCCAATGTGAATTTTGACGAACACATTCGGAATGTCATCATTGGCAATTACCGCAATGCTTTTTTCCGCCTCGCCAATTCTCATCGTGATCAAATCGACAAAGCCCAAAAAGAGCAAGGCGCGATTCAGCAAGCACTGTTAACTGCCGATGAAAACACGACCGATTCTCTGCAGGCACGCATCCGCGATCTGACTGCCATCATCAATCAAGCCAAAGATGAGATCGGCGAGATTTACCAATTCTCGGAAGAGAAAATTCCACATGCCGTCGTCCACCGCAACATTACACTGCTGATTACACAGGCCCAGTTATTGACCCAGGTCGGTCAGAATGAACTGGCCAATCAGGAAATGGCATTCATGGTCGCTGATGCCCTCGCCAATCTGGAAGAGGCAAAAGCGCGGGCCGGTCGGCGTAGCTTTAAACCCGCTCAGGGAGATGTCAACCTGCAAGGCTGTCTGATCGCGGCGCAGCATTTTGCCAGGACGCGCCAAAACGAGAAGCTTACCGAGTTGACAAATACCATGGAGGGTATTTATGAAGAGGATCTCATCACGCCATTTCTACAACAACGTGGCCTGCAACGCAAATAAACATGGGAAAAGGCAATCAGATATACGGGCTGCACTCAGTGATTGAAGCCCTGGAAGCAGGCAAAGAGATCGACAAGATTCTCATTCGCAAGGACAATAGCCACGGCAAATTGGCGGATGTCCGTCGCTTGGCCAAGGAAACGGCGATTCCCCTGCAATGGGTTCCAGAGCAACGGCTCTATAAAATGGTCGGCGACGTCAACCATCAGGGCATTGTGGCTTTGCTGTCAAACATATCCTACCAACCACTGGAAGAGCTCATCATGCGGCTCCAGGGAGAAGGGAAAAAGCCTTTCCTGATCATGCTGGATGGCATCACTGATGTACGGAACTTTGGTGCCATCGCCCGTACCGCTGAGTGCATGGGTGCCCATGCGGTGATCATTCCCACCCACGGCTCCGCCTCTGTTCAGGCAGATGCAATCAAAACCTCAGCCGGAGCCTTGAATCACCTCCCGGTCTGCCGGGAACAGAATCTGGTGGACAGTCTGATGCTGATGCAAGCTTATGGGATTGAAGCAGTGGCCCTGACAGAAAAGGCGGATAGCGCTCTGTTTGACATGGACCTGAGCGGACCGCTTTGCATCATCATGGGATCGGAAGAGCGGGGCATTTCCAAACAATTGCTGCGGCGCACCCCGCATCTGGCAGCCATTCCTATGCAGGGACAGATCTCTTCTCTCAATGTTTCTGTGGCCGCAGGCATGGCGATTTTGGAAGCGGTGCGGCAGCGGGCTTAACATCTCATGTTTCCAGTCTGAGAGAGCATGAACAGCATAGACCTAAAATATAATTTTCATGATGCAACGATTGTCAGTTGTTATCATGAAAAGAAGGACGAATTCATGCTAAAAGTCCAGCTTTATAAGATTTTCTATTCTTCTACAAAATTGATTCAGCTGACCTTCACTGGAATCTACAATGCAGAAAAGACGCATAAACTGATCAGTCAAGTCTGCGCTGATGGCCTTGAACCACACTGGAATGGGACGAGAATAAATTCCATCCAAGTGGATAAAAAAAATACCCCAAGGGATTTGCATCTATATGTGTGGGTTCATATTGATGGATATCGACCTTTGAAGGTTCATTGTCAAAAAATTCAACTTAAAGAAATAGCTCATGATGGTTAAGCATGCATGAATCCCAATATTAGGGTAAAAACCTTCAAACCATGTCCCAGACGGATTCATTCTAACGAACCACAAAGCCTTCTCACGCATCCCCTTGTTTCCACCGATTCAGAATCCTAATTTTGCAGCCTGAAACGCATTTAATTTTTATCAATCATACGCATGAGCGGACATATCACCCTCACCATTATTAAGCCCGATGCAGTTGCCAATGGTTACAGCGGCAAAATCATCGACCACATCCTTGCGGCTGGCTTCAAAGTGAAAGCCATGAAAATGATCTACATGAATGATCGCGAAGCGGGCGGTTTCTACGACGTGCACCGCGAGCGCCCATTCTTTGGTGAACTGGTAGAATTCATGACCAGCGGACCTTGTGTACCAATGGTACTGGAAAAAGAAAACGCAGTCGAAGACTTCCGCGCCCTGATTGGTGCCACCAATCCAGCTGATGCAGCTGACGGCACCATTCGTAAGCTCTATGCAGAATCCATTGGCCGCAACGCCATCCATGGTTCTGACTCTGACGAAAACGCTGCCCGTGAAGCAAGCTACTTCTTCTCCGAACTGGAGATTTTCTAGCAACTGCTCCTCACAAGAAACTCGAAATATGAAGCGCCGCAGAACAATCTGCAGCGCTTTTTTCTTTGGATCAGTCTTTTTTCGGCGCTTCCCAGGCACCTGGGTCGGGCCAGGCCTTCCCATCTCCATCGCCATCCACATAACGATCAAAGCCGCGGCCTCGCTGATCGGTGAAGACCTGTATGATCCCACCAGTGGTATCGGCCGGATACACAAAACTGGTCCCTTCAACGCGGCGAAATGGCATGACCGGTGTAAATCCTCCCTGCATGGTCGGTCCACTGACGGCCACGGGCACGCTCAGGATCTCTGGGAAAAGGGCCGCCGGAAGATTCCCACAGTTGTTTGGTTTGGAAAAGAGATTGCCGCCCAGACTGCCAAAGCTCGAAGAGCAGTTCACATCATCCGTGATCAGACAATGTCCGATTTCCAGTTTGCCGCCACTACCCAACGCTTGATTGCCGCCTGGATTTTCGGCCATGGTACAAAAGATCATGCTCATCTCCCCGCGATTGGAGATCGTCGATCCACCCGATCCCGTCGCAATATGCTGCGTGAAGGAGGTATTGGTTAGAGAAACGATGCCGGTGGAAGCGGTTTCGTTTTGTCCCTGATTGTTGATCGCAGCACCAAAGCGAGCGGAATTGTAGGCGAAGAATGAGTTTTTGATGACGGCTTCTGCGCCACGATCATTGAACAAACCGCCGGCAAAACCGGTCGTACCCTTGATTTGGTTGTGGAGGATCGCACTTTCATTCATTTGCAAAAGGCCTGAATTAGAG
>JBCBZF010000434.1:0-5823 GCA_039815525.1 Bacteroidota bacterium
ACATCGCTTGAATGAAGCGCGCCAAAGTCTTCCACCCGATAGAAATCCACCCAATGCGTTTGGGGATGAAGATCAATCAGATGGCTTTTGAGGGTGTCAGGCGAAACATAGTACGGACCACTTTGCGGAAAGGAGGTATTGCGGATGTAAACCGGAATGGTCTCATTCAGCTGGCGTTCGACCAGGGCCTGCCAGCCATCAGTGGTGATATGCAAAGGAGTTTCTTTGATCACTTCATCTCCGATTCTCAGTTTTGCCCGATAGAAACCCGGATAATAATAGAGACAGCTTTTGACAGTATGTTCGGCCTCAAGGACTTTGGTCAGACGTTTGTCCCATGATTGTTGTAACAGTGCCTGCTTCAGTCCGCTTCCGCTGAGATCATAATGAAACAGAACGGTATTGGGAATACCCTTCGACATGCTCTCCACCCGAAATGGAAGCTGTGAAAAATCTCCTTGTGGCTGTGTGCTTTTCCTACTGGAAAAGGCGGCAATGATTAAAATGAGAATGAAGATGCTGGCAAGCGGTAAGAGGACCTTTCGGACAGGAAAGGAAGAGCTTGAATGGCGTTGTTCTTCTGGCGTGCCTGGGCGACTGTGATGTTGCTGATAACTCAACCAATCTCCGTAGCCAAGGAAGCCCGCCAAAGCATTCAGAGTGGCCGGATGGGGACGACTTTGAGAAGCTGGTTGCCAAATGCGTTTGAGGGTAGAAACGCTGATCCGTATGCCACTTTTCTCTTGTATCAATTCACACAAATCCTGAAAATTTCGTTGGGTCCAGCCATCGGAAGGCCCCCAATCGAGCTGGTCTTCAATTTCCTGCAGGCATTTCTGTAACAACGCTCTTTCTTTGGACAGGGTAGGAGACATGGTGAAATTGGCTGATTGTGAGTGAGTTGGGAAATGAATGGCTTTTGAACAGCTTTTGAGACGG
Organism: Bacteroidota bacterium; assembly: GCA_039815525.1. Taxonomy (GTDB): domain Bacteria; phylum Bacteroidota; class Bacteroidia; order J057; family J057; genus JBCAWW01. Next base: position 940 of record JBCBZF010000434.1, read on the forward strand.
AAATGATGCAGCGCTTTCCTGTTGTTCCCGTAGCTTGATCAAAAATATCACAAAATGAAATCATTTGCCCTGTTGGGATTGCTGATGATCAGCGCCCTGTTTACGTACGGAGAGACCATCCCGTTTGATGATGATGCCTGGACCATCAATGCTGAGAAGGCAGAGAAGGTGCAATACAAGGGAAAAGATGCGCTATTATTGGAAAATGGCATCGCTTGGTTGCCGCAGGCAGACTTCTACAATGGCGTCATCGAATTTGACGTGGCCCTGCCGAATGGTCGCTCCTTTCCGGGTGTGATTTTTCGGGCGCAGGACGAAGACAATTTTGAAGAGTTTTATATGCGTCCCCATCAATCCGGTAATCCGGACGCCAATCAATACAATCCCGTCTACAATGGCGTGGCCGCCTGGCAGCTGTATCATGGCGAAGCCTATGCGGTTCCCTACCAATACAAGCGCACTGAATGGATGCATTTCAAAATCCAGATTCGGGACCATCAGGCAGAAGTTTATTTTGCCAATGCAAGCAGCCCGGACCTGGCGATTCGCAAGTTGAAGGGCCACGACCAATCCGGTGGGATTGGTCTGCGGGTTTTTCTGAGTGGAACCCATTTTGCCAATTTTTCCTATACAAAAACGCCCCCCACGCTGAAAGCCGAATTCAAAGCGTTTGACGCACCTAAATCTGGTACCATCACGGAATGGTCAGTTTCTCCTATCGCTTTTGCTGAGAAAGAATTGGAAGGTGTGTGGGACCTTCCACCATCCGTTAAAAAGATCAGCAATTGGGAAAGGCTGAAAGCAGAAGAAAGGGGGATCACCAATCTGGCAAAGCTGACGGGTATGAAGGAAGACAAAAATACCCTCTGGCTTCGCCTCGAAATTGAATCCCAGGCGGAGATGGTGGTCCCTTTTTCTTTTGGATATAGCGATCGGGTGCGGGTTTTTTGCAACGAAAGCCTTTTATATGAGGGAGACAATCGCTTTCGGTCAAGGGACTATCGTTACCTGGGCACAATCGGTTTGTTTGACACAGTTTATCTGCCTTTGTACAAAGGTGTGAATACCTTATACTTTGCCGTATCCGAAGGTTTTGGCGGCTGGGGCATGATGGGTTTTTTACCGGAGTTAGATAAATTAACAGTCAAAGCTCCCCGATAACTTATTTCGGCTGAAATCGTCTGGTGAGATAGCTGGCACCAGGCTCAGCACATAAACATAGTAGGCAGATCATTGGGTCTGCCTGCTTTTTTGTTTTCAGGACTTTGATAATCTCACTGAGAGGCTGAAATTGAATTCGTTTTTCAACAATTCTCAAACCCATGGCAAGAACTCCCTCCAATATGCTACCGCTTGGAACGGTGGCACCCGATTTTCGCCTTCCGGATACCGTGAGTGGACAGGATGTAAGTCTGAATGAACTCAAATCTGATCAGGCAACCGTCATCATGTTCATTTGTAATCACTGCCCCTTTGTGTTGCACGTCAACGATGGGATCGTGGCCTTAGCCAAAGATTATCAGGCCAAAGGCGTTTCATTTGTGGCCATTAGTTCCAATGATGTCGACAATTATCCGCAGGATGGGCCGGATAAAATGAAGGAATTGGCGGCTAAAGTTGGGTATAGCTTTCCCTATCTTTATGACGAAAGTCAGGACGTTGCCAAAGCCTATGAAGCGGCTTGTACGCCTGATTTCTATGTCTTTGACAAGGAGCTGAAATGTGTCTATCGCGGGCAAATGGACAGTTCCCGTCCCGGTTCTGGCATTCCGGTAACGGGCGAAGACCTGCGGGCTGCTTTGGATGATGTTCTGGCCGGACGAGAGCTGAGCGCTACCCAGCACCCCAGCCTGGGCTGCAACATCAAATGGAAATGATCCATCATTTTGCCTGTTAATCGACATGCTATGGATAATAAAATCAGATGCAGCTGGTGCCTGAAGGATCAGCTATACATGGACTACCATGACCAGGAGTGGGGCATTGCAGAGCATGACGATCAAAAGCTTTTTGGCATGCTTCAACTGGAAGGCGCACAGGCGGGACTGAGTTGGTATACCGTTTTGGTTAAGCGGGAAGGCTATTACAAAGCCTTTGACCACTTTGATCCACATAAAATCATCCGCTATGATGAGGCATATCTGGAATCCCTCATGGAGGACAAAGGCATCATTCGCAACCGCCTCAAAATTTGGGGCGTGCAAAAAAGTGCTCATGCCTTTCTTAAGGTGAAAGAAGAATTTGGCAGTTTTGATCAATACATTTGGCAATTCACTGACCATAAGCCCATCATCAATCATTGGACAGAAACGAAACAAATTCCGGCTACAACCAAAGCATCGGATGCAATGAGTAAAGACCTGAAAAAGAGGGGGTTTAAGTTTGTCGGTTCAACCATCTGCTATGCCTTCATGCAGGCCTGCGGCATGGTAGATGATCATCTGGTGAGTTGCTGGCGACGGACGGGAGGCTAATGTCAGAATGCCTGACATACGATTTGTCGTTTTACCTCGTAGATCTTGTACAGCTTTACCTCTTCCCATTACACACCACTCATGCCATTGAACCCAAAGCAACTGCTCCTGCTCATTAGTCTGTCGATCCTTTTCCATGCCAATGTCTTTTCTCAGTTGGATACAGTCAGAACCTTCATTTTTGGCCACAGCCTGATTGTGCATGATCCGCCGGCTATTCCGACGCCCAGCAATGAAACCACCGTGCCACATTGGATGCAGGAATTGGTGGACGAAGCGGGGACCTGGCAAGCCATGAGCGGGCAATACGGATTTCTGCCCCAGCATGCCAATCTTCCCCCCATCTCTCAGTGGGGGTTTGACATCGTCAATCCAGCCTGGGATTCGGATACCGAGCCGTTTACGGATGCCAACTTCACGCATATTATGTTCACGGCTGGAAACTTTGTCCAGTATCAGGCTGCCCATATTCCGTATGCCGGGGGCAATGGAATTCAATCCCCTTTGACTGCAAGCCTTGACATCATTGACTGGGTGAATTTGCAGGAAGACTCCCTGCGGATTTATGTTTATGAAAACTGGCCGGATATGGCAGGTTTTCTGAACAATGGCTTTCCGCCAACCGCAGCAGAACTGACGAATTATTACAATTACACAAACGGCGCTTTCCATGACTGGTGGCTGGATTACCAGGATTCTCTTTTGCTGGCCCGCCCTGCGGCGGAGGTTCGTATGATCCCAGTTGGACCGATTCTCAGTGGATTGCTGACCCAGACACCTTTTGATCAAATCCCCATTTTGGATCTGTATGAAGATGATGCGCCGCATGGCCGGCCCACTTTATACTTTCTGGCCGGACTGATCAATTATATGGCATTCTACAATCAGCCTGCACCGGCCAGCTATGTGGTGCCTGCAAGCGTCCATAGCACGGTGCAGAACAATTATACTGCGGCAGTCAATTATATCTGGCAGGAATTACAGGCATTTAACGACAACACCGGCAAAAGCCGGGTGTTCTATGATATGCTTTTGCCACTTGAGCTGATCTCCATTCAGGCTCTGGTAGAGGATGATGCGGTTTATGTGAATTGGGAAGTGGACCGATTTCAAAATGAGGATGTTTTCTCCGTGGAACGATCGGTGGATGGCAACAACTGGCACCTCCTGAAGACCGCTGCCCCTGCTCCTTCTGGCCGATATACTGTAGCAGACACGCGTCCATTTAGTGGTACATCCTGGTACCGGATTCGACAGGAAGACAACAATGGGCGTGTGTCCCATTCGCGGATGGTGGCAGTATTTGTTGGGGAGAATGCGCTCAATATTCGCATCTATCCAAATCCCGCTAAATCGTTTGTGGTCCTTGATGGAGATTTCTCCTCCCATGTGGAAGTGAAATTGGTGGATGTCTTAGGAAGGACAATGCAGCCAGAAATTGAAGCGTCGAATAATCGCTTGCGCCTTTTGACTTCTGGTTTTCCTGTGGGGGTGTATGAAATTCAGCTTTTTGATCCCGTTCATGCAAACACCTTTACACAGAAAGTCATCCTGCTTGATTAAGTGGGTTCGATCTGCTCTGTTTGCGGATTCCCGCAAGGTATCATATATTCAAATGATTATATCAACGTCGGCTACCAGATGGTAGTCGATTTTTTTGACCAACTACTACGCCTATTACTATGAGTGGACTCAGTGTGGGGGCCGGACCCACTTTACAAAAGAAACGGATGACTTTCTGGGAGATCTGGAACATGAGCTTCGGATTTCTGGGAATACAATTTGGTTGGGGACTACAGCTTGGCAACATGAGTGCCATCTATGAGTACCTGGGAGCAGAACCTGATGAATTGCCCATTCTCTGGTTGGCAGCACCAATGACAGGTTTGTTGATTCAGCCGGTTATTGGTTACATGAGCGACCGTACCTGGAACAAAGCGGGGCGAAGAAAGCCATACTTCCTGACTGGTGCCATTCTGGCGTCCGTTGCGCTTTGCCTGATGCCACATTCATCCGCCATCTGGATGGCAGCGGGTCTGCTGTGGATTCTGGATGCTTCGATCAATATTTCGATGGAACCCTTTCGAGCCTTTGTCGGAGATATGCTTAGAAAGGATCAGCATAGCGCAGGCTATGCCGTCCAGACCGCCTTCATCGGCGCAGGTGCTGTTGTTGGATCTATCTTTCCCTGGGTGCTGGAGCAGCTCAATGTTTCCAACGTTTCGCCGGATGGTGGAATACCGGATACGGTGCGCTATGCCTTTTGGTTCGGCGGAATCATGTTCCTGCTATCGGTACTGTGGACGGTGTTTACGACCGAGGACTATAGTCCGGATGAAATGGCCGCTTTTGACGGCGTCGCTAGTGACGAAGAAGCTACGCAAACTGTGCGGGCCCTCGCGGCGAAAAC
>JBCBZF010001096.1:0-2394 GCA_039815525.1 Bacteroidota bacterium
GCGACTTGCTGCAGTCGGTGGTTGATCAAACTGCCAGATGAAGCTAGGATAAATCAACAGTAAGCATGACGCGTATCATCCCAGCCATTGATTTGATTGACGGAAAATGTGTCCGTCTGGAAGAAGGGGACTATGACCGCAAGAAGGTATACAATGAAGACCCACTTGAAGTCGCGAAGGAATTTGCGGATCACGGCATTCGACATCTTCATTTGGTTGATTTAGACGGAGCCAAAGCGGGTGAATTTATCAATTGGAAGGTCTTAAATGCCATCGCCACGCAAACGGATTTACGCATTGATGTAGGCGGTGGAATCAAAACGGACAATGACTTACGCATTGTGCTTGAAAACGGTGCGAATCAGGTAAATGTGGGGAGCCTGGCGGTTAAAAATCCCATGCGCCTGAGTCGCTGGTTGGAACAGTACGGAGGGGAAAAGATCATTCTCAGTGCAGATGCCCGCGATGAAAAAGTCGCCATTCACGGATGGCAAACCCAAACAGAGTTGGATCTGCTGGCTTTTCTCACAGATTATGTGGCAAAAGGCATACAAACCGCCGTTGTTACCGACATTGCCCGGGATGGGATGCTGGCTGGACCTGCTTTTGATCTGTATGAAAAAATCCAGGACCATATACCCGACCTCAAACTGGTTGCCAGTGGAGGGGTGAGCAGCATGGCAGATGTAGCAGCCCTGATTCAGCAAAAACTGGATGGTATCATTATTGGCAAAGCCATCTATGAAGGCCGCATTTCCTTAGGCGCATTGGCAAAACAGCTCTCATAATTTATCCTATGTTGACCAAACGCATTATTCCCTGTCTGGACATCAAAGATGGTCGCACCGTCAAAGGTGTCAACTTCGTCAACCTTCGTGATGCAGGTGATCCGGTCGAGTTGGCCGCCGCTTATGCACGGCAAGGAGCTGATGAGCTTACCTTCCTGGACATTACAGCCACCATTGAACATCGGGACACCATGGCAGAGCTGGCGCGGAGGGTAGCCGCTGAAATCAATATCCCTTTTACCATTGGTGGGGGCATAAAATCGGTGGAGGATGCCCGTAAGCTGCTACAGGCTGGTGCAGACAAAATTTCCATCAATTCTGCTGCAGTCCGCCGCCCTGAATTGATCAATGAGTTGGCAGCTGCATTTGGCAGCCAGTTTGTGGTGGTGGCGATTGACACCAATGAAGTAGACGGACAATGGCACGTCTTCACTCATGGTGGACGCAAACCAACCGATCTGGATGCGATTGAATGGGCACGGGAAGTGGACCGCAGGGGTGCAGGTGAAATCCTTCTGACTTCTATGGCAAGTGATGGAACACAATCTGGCTTCTCTCTTGATATCACCGCCCGTATTTCTGAATCAGTTCGTATTCCGGTGATCGCTTCCGGTGGGGCAGGGGAGAAGGGGCATTTCCGAGAGGCTTTTGTAGCCGGGAAAGCCGATGCGGCCCTTGCTGCCAGTGTATTTCACTTTGGAAGCATACCAATTCCAGAATTAAAAGCATATTTGCAGGCCGAAGGAATTCCGGTACGGAAAAGCAGTTAATGCGATGAAACAATTAGGCAAGATTGATTTTGCAAAAGGCGACGGACTGGTACCAGTTATCGTACAAGACGCCGGGACTGACAAAGTCCTGATGTTGGGCTATATGAATGAGGAAGCCTTGGAAAAAACCCGTAAAAAGGGCAAGGTTACCTTTTACAGCCGCAGCAAAAAAAGACTCTGGACCAAAGGGGAAACCTCTGGCAATTTCCTCAAATTGCGTGAGATCCTGGTTGATTGTGATCAGGATGCCTTATTGGTCAAAGCAGTACCAGCAGGACCGACCTGCCATACTGGGGCAGATACCTGCTTCAAGGAAGACAATGAGGCTGGTTTGAGCTTTTTGTCCCAGCTCACACACGTCATCAAAACCCGGAAAAAAGAGAATCCCAAAGATTCCTATGTAGCAAAATTGTTTTCCCGCGGAATCAACAAAATGGCGCAAAAAGTTGGGGAAGAGGCAGTGGAACTGGTGATTGAAGCCAAAGATGATGACCATGATTTGTTCATCAATGAATGCGCAGACCTCTTGTTCCACACCATGGTGCTCCTCGAAGCAAAAGGCAGCAGCTTAGAGGAAGTGGCAGGAGTACTGGCGGGAAGACATAAGAAATAAAAGAGGAAAGGTTTCAGGTGTCAGGCGAGAGTGCTGTTTTTGACTTTGAGCTGGATGTCGAAAGCCATGATCAAGGATATTAAGGTAAACGATTGAGTATGGCTTGAAAATCAATTCAATTCATTTTCGCCCCTCAAAAGCTCCCAAATCGAGTTTGGGACAGCGCTCGCTCCTCAATTATGCCCACTTCTTGAACATAGAGGAGATTTTCATGGAAATGACA
>JBCBZF010000808.1:0-3439 GCA_039815525.1 Bacteroidota bacterium
GTGAGCACAGAATGGCATGAAGACATTTGACCATGCCACTTCACACACTGACGCGAATGAGTCTGACTGCAACAATCCGTCAGGCGAGGAACATACAAAGTTGGGAAAGCGATCATCACGAAATTTCTCCAATTATTGTCTATGGAAGCTTGTTCCTGATTTTAGTGGGTTTGGGGATCTGCATAATTTTTTACCAAATGCAGCTTGATAAAAATCGGATTTTAAAGCAGAGGAATAAGGAATTGACCAACCTAAATGAAGCTTTGCGCAGTTTTGTATGGGCAACTTCACACGACCTGAAAGAACCATTGCGCACCATCGGTTCTTTTGCAGGACTGCTGCAAAAGAAACATTCGGATCAGCTGGACAAAGACGGCCAGGATTATCTCCATTTCATGATGGCTGGCGTCAAAAAAATGAGTCAATTGCTGAAGGATTTATTGTCTTACGCGGTTGTGTTTGAACAGGGAAAAATACCACGCTGGCAGGTAGACATGCAGGCGGTAGCCCAGAAGGCCATCAAATTCATGGATGAGGATATTCAAGCGAATCGCGTCCGCTTGCAAGTCGGACAGCTTCCAGTAGTAAAAGCAAATCCAGCCATGATGTGTCAATTGATGCAGAATTTATTGTCGAATGCCATTAGGTTCAATGATAAAGAACACATCCGAATTGACATTGACTACACTGATAAAGGAGATACGTACCACTTTTTTATAAAGGATAATGGGATTGGGATCGAACAAAAATATCAGGGGAAAATTTTCACAAGCTTTCAGCGTCTGAATCCCGGCTTACATGATGGATCAGGACTCGGGCTCAGTATCTGCAAGGAAATTGTCGAAAAACATAGTGGAAAGCTGTGGTTACATTCACAGCCCGGGGCAGGCAGCACTTTCTTTTTCTCAATCCCGAAAGACCATTGATCCTGAACCCACCCAGGCACAATTATTTCCCGTCTCTACCATCCATATTGACCAAATGCTCCTTGCCCGCTAACTTGCCAGCATGGCAAAAATGCGTGGGATACTTCGCTTTATATGGTTTGTCCTGGTGATCACATTTTTCATCGGACGCTTTCTGCTCTATCGTTTGTTTGTGAAAGACAAAATCAGCCTGGGATTAAAGCATCGGGCGCGCTTTTGTCGATTCATCTTATGGTCTCTGGGAGTACGTGTGAAGGTGAAAGGCAGTATGACAAAGGGGACGGTCATGTATATCGGCAACCATCGTTCCTATCTCGATCCAATTGTAGCCTTAAAAGATGTGCTGGCGTTTCCGGTTGCCAAAGCCGAAGTCAGCAAATGGCCTCTGATCGGGAAAGGTGCTGCTGAGACTGGGATCATTTTTGTCAGTCGGGAACAACGCGCCAGTCGGGTCGCCACCCGCGAGGCCATGGCCAACAGCCTTAGGCAAGGGCATTCCGTCTTGATTTATCCAGAAGGAACCACCCATATCCTGCCAGCCACCATTGATTTTCGCCTGGGTGCCTTCAACACCGCAGTTCGGGAGAAGGTGCCGGTGGTTCCCATGGTTATCCATTATGAAAACATCCAGGACGCCTGGATTGGCGATGATACCTTTATTCGTCATTTCGTTGAATGTTTTGGGAAAAGAAGGACCCATATCACCCAGGTCTATGGCGAACCCATCGAAGCAGAGGATGGCCTTAGCCTGCGCCAGTTCACCAAAGAATGGATCGATCATCAGATGGCCGCGTTAGCGCCAGAACCAGCGGATAAGTTGCCACAAGGCCAGGGCCAGGAATAAACCCCCAATCACTCTACCGGTAATCTTGGCGATTTTATCCATCCGATTCATCACCAGCAAGCTTAGGCGAGCATAGGTCCAGAGTAAAGCCATGGTACCACAGCCAACACCCAATGACAAAATGCCCAATGAAGGAAAATTGATGGCCAACAGACCTTCAGCACTCAGATAAGAACCATAAAATACCCAATAGGGGAAGGCCAGTAGATTGAGCGCGCTGACCAGAACGCCTTTGAAAAAATCAGTGGCTTTGCCTTTGGTTTCCTGACTATCGAGCTTCGGGGGCTTAGGTGGTTTGAGCAAATAATAGAGGCCAATACCAGCAAAGATGGGAATCGCCGCCAGGGCAATGCCTTGTTTGATCTGCGGATTGTCCATATACAGTTGGGTAAACTGGATGGAGACAAAAGATTGAATCAATTCCACCAGTGAAGCACCCAATGCAATGGTCAATGCCGGGCGGTAACCACGCTGAATGGTGGTTTCAGCCACCGTCAGGTTGATCATGCCCAGCGGCATGGAACCGACATAGCTCAGGACAAAGCCGGCCAGAAAGGCGATCAGATACGCCAATTTTTCGAGTTTTTCATGTAGCGCTGATACTTGCGTAGACTGTCCCAGGCCTCTCGCCAGGTCATATACGGCACGCCTTGCTGGCGATGAACCGCAGTGGCTACTCTATAAATGGCTTTCCACTGCTGCCACATGGCTTTATAGGCATGCATCAGCGAATTGGTGGGATCATAAATATGGGCTGGCTCTGCTGCAACACCATTGATTTCCAAAATCTTGAAATCACGTTTGGCTCGCAGGCTTTCCAGACTTTCACATTTCAGGTCGTAGCGACAAAAATAAATGCCTTCCAGACCATTGCTGAGATCATCAAATACTTCATGCAGCTGATCATCGATCAAATCATTGGCATCCAGAAACATGGCACCGCGCGAGTGATTTCCGATGGGCACCAGTTCGACGATCTCATCTTTGGCAGGTACCTCATTAAGACGTCCGGCCAATTTTTCCTCCAAAGCCGGCCATTGCAACAATGCACGTGGATAAGCATGGATCAACTCACGGAGATTGTCTTTTCCGTTGCCGCGAACTTTGAGATGTTCTTTCAGGCAAAAAGAGGTGATGATCCCTTTGTCTGCATCTGGCATCCGATAGTGCAGCACACTGACTTCCAATGGCTCAGTGACAAAATTTTGCAGGAGATAATCTGCCCCAATTTCCGAGGCATAATGTGCCAGTTGAACTTGATCAGCAATTTTTTCGACCAGCAGTCCGCGTTCACCTACATTGGGTTTGGCAATGATGGGGTATTCAAGTCCGGCAGCCATGCGCATTTCTTCAACCGCTTCGGCTGAAGTGGTATGCGGCACAAACACGGTTTTGGGTTTGAATTCAGCCGGAACCTGATCCAAAATGGCGATTTTGGATTCTCCCATGACTCCCCCCGTCTCAATGGAGGGATTGGCGGCACTGAAGAAAAACAATGCCCGGGCTTTGACAGCATGGATCAGCCAGAACATGACCACCGGGATGTTGACCAGGAAGGCTGGCCAGTACTCCCAGTTCATGAGTCGGATGAGAAAAGGTTGTCGATTGGCCCAGGTACGCAGAGGGCTGGTTTCCACTGGAAGGGTTGAAGCTTCTGACAAAGCAGAAA
>JBCBZF010000917.1:0-2960 GCA_039815525.1 Bacteroidota bacterium
AAAGTTTTTGGACGAAAACGGATGATTTTGACTGTTTTTCATTTTTCTGTGAAAGTCCGGTTTTGCAAATCCTCTTACCCTTTTTAGAACGGTATATCATCCGACTTGCCCGAAGCTGGGATCTCATCTGCTTTGGCTCTTTCAGCTGGAGCCAATGCCAGATAAGCTTTGGTTTCAGGTAAAGCAGCCAACTCTTCAGCGGATAGGTAGCTTTCCGCGAGAAAGGTGTATGGCCGTCCAACGACACTGATGACTTTCTTCTCTTGGACGCCCATGGTGGATTCCATGCGATAGATTTTATACCTGGTTGCTTTTGGTGCTGGGGAAAGGTTCATTTTCAGTTTCAAGGCGTCTTTGATCATCCATGTCTGGTGCCGATGCTTTCCTCCTTCCAGCATATCAAAAATGTCCTTGGGTGTCAATTTGATTTCTGCTTCTCCAAAGTCCAGCATCAAATTGGTAACCAGATCGAGGATCGCTTTTTCTACCCATGACTTCGAACTGTCTTTCAGCACTTTCAACGCAGCGGTTTCCACCAGCTTGGGAGCAAACCACATACGCGAGGTCTTGGGATGGACGATTTCACGATTTTGGAGAAAGTGCAGAAAGGCTGGGATCTCCGCTTTGACCTTTTCCATCATGAAAGGGTCTTCTTTCTCAAACTGTGGCACCTTCACCACCCAAAAACGGGTTTCTTCCCCGTCAAGACTGATGAAGTTGCGCTCATCATTGGAGGTCAGCACAAACTTGGCAAAGAAGTCCAGCTCCACCTTGTCCACATTCTTTTTGTTCATGTTGATCTTGGTGTTGGTGGACATGCTCTTGAGCTTTTCCAGTACCGCCCGTTTTTCAATGAAGCCTTCATCGATTGCCACTACCAGTTTGCTGGCAATGGAGGAATTGAAATTATCATTGAAGTCGTTGCTGCTGGCGATGGTGACGTTTTCGCCAAATAGTTCACGCAGAAAGAAGAGAAAGGAAGACTTTCCGGTGCCTCGTAAGCGATTGACCAGACAGAGGATGTACTGCTTTTCCAGTGGGTACTGATAGAGGATCTGGATGTAGTCCAGTCCCATTTCATACTGTTCGCCAAAGATGTGCTGGATGAAGCGTTTGGTGTTGGGCCACTCTCCTTCTGCTGGTGTATGGGTCAGCGGGAAGTATAAATTCATGTTCCGACTGCCTCTGTTTTCAAATACTTCCTGATAGTTGGAAATATCATGGGCGGGCACATTGCAGAAGGCATCAAAGCGATCGATCATGTCGAGGAAGTTTTTGCATTCCCTCCGGTAATCCTGGGTGATCTCAGATTTTCGCCATGGGACCAGGGCCATTTGCTCCTTTCCAGAGGCATCGATTTTCAGGATCTTTTTGTAGTAATCACAGCCGACCCGGACAAAAAGATAGGAATCCTTGTGCCGGACCATTTTGACTTCGATGCTACCGTTGGATCTTTCTGTGGCCTGATACTTTGAGTGGCGCCATTTAAAAACCTTATTACCGATCTGATCCTGGTACTTCTCATAAAACAGGGTAACATCACTCAAGTAGAAGATCCGCTTGAGTTTGTAATGCGTGCTTTGCGTCAGGGAGATGGTTTCAAAATAGGTCTGTTCATCACTGAGCAACTTCCGCAAATCAGCGGCAATCTCTTCTTCCTGATCCGGGAATTTGACAAACAGATCATCAAGCCCTTTCGCCTCGGGATTAAAACGTTCCCGAATATGGCTGAAGTAGGTATCCACTTCGATGTGGGTTTTCATCAACTCCTTGAAGCGAGCCACTGAATTGTAGAAGCTTTTCAGGCGGTCAGTCGTATTTTCCTCTTCGGCAAACTCTTTATCAAAGTCTACCCGCATCTCAAACAGATCAGCATCCTGTAAAAAGACCACATTTCGGATCTGGCAGCCCTCAATCAGCCGGGAAATTTCATCGTGGATCTTGTGCTTGCTGACCTCTTTGTTTTTCAGGTTCTGAATGCCACTGATCCCAATGACATCCAGACCGGCCATGCAGCCTTTGAAAGCTTTGAACTGACCTTCGGTGATGATCAGGATGTGGATCTTCTCTTTGGCCTGAAACTTTCGGATGATCGGAGGAGGAAAGAAGGGACGTGTGGGTGCACCCTTTGGGCCCAGATACTTATGCTTCGGGTTGTCCGGATTTTTCAGCCGTCTGACTTTATAGGGGATTTCCTTCTTTTTGTCCTTCCACCAGGTCTCCCGCATTCCATCGAGGGAGACGTAGTTTATAATGATATCATCAGTGTTCTCCTGCGCCGCAAAGAAGTCAATCCGTGATCGGGTCCCATTTTCTTCGAGTATCTCGAATTCATTGTGTTCGTTGGTGATGCCCAGCTCCTGCAGCCGGGCATCACAATATGTCATTGCTTCTTTCATCGTTTTTCAAATATGTAGGCTCCCCACCATCCGTCGATTGTCTCCTGCTTCATCTTGTTATGAATATCCTCATACACAGCAATGAGGTCAGATTTACCGGTTGCCAGTTGAAACATTCCGGATGAAATCGTCATAAGACTGGTGTACTTGTATTCATTGATCAGGACCGCCGAAAACTCTTCTTTGGTATCCTCGATGATGAAATCAAACGCCTTGCCCTTTTGGTACTTTTTCGGATCGTATGGGTAAATCCTGACGAAAACATTGGATGCAAAAAGCCCGTTCCCATCCCTGGGAATTTTTAGTACTGGCATGATTTGGGGATAAAGTGTAGAGAGGATTAATTCAGGACTGATTTCAGATCATCGTTGATGCTCGATACGCAAACGAAAAATGCCCCGTATTTGCGGCCATCACTGATCAGATCCAGGATTGCCACATTTCAAAGTCTGATGTGTCAGATTTCATATTCGTAGATGATATGCCTGTTGCAATCCCCACCGCAGCTTTCCTGGGAGATTTGCCGAGATCCTTTACCATCAATGTGATTTCTCGTCAAAA
>JBCBZF010000359.1:0-6389 GCA_039815525.1 Bacteroidota bacterium
CAGGTCAGGCTATCAAAGCAATGATGGCGAAAACATCATATATCCCTTTGAATGGCATGATGTCAAGCAAGAAGCGGACAACTTATGGGTTTCTGGGGTGCAGCAATTTGGCTATACTGGTGTGCCGTTGATGGTTGGGCAGGCACAGTATGTGGGGAACTTGCTGCGGGAAGCGAAGTTGCCGGAAGAAAGCTGGCGTAAAACTGCGGTGGTACTGGCGGATGAAAATCTTCTGTTTCCGGTTTTGTATGCCCTACCGAAGGAAATCGAGCAGCTCAACATTACCATGGGATTTGGCCTACGCCAAACCAATATTTTTGATCTGCTGACAGCAGTAATGGGCCTGATCCGTAACCTGAAGTTTGATCCAGAGCACGGGATACTCTTTTCTTATAAAGATGTACGCAAGGTCCTTAACAATCCCTACATCAAAGCGCGGGAACAGAAGCTGAATCAGGTGGTGCTCAATGCCATCAATCAGCAGAACCTCACCTTTGTTCCTCAGAAAATGCTACTCAGTGCACAACCAGATCCATTTTTGTCGCATGTATTCCAACCGCCCGTCCTGCAACATCAAAGCATCGGCGACATGCGGCCCTTACTGGCGTATTGTCAGCAAATCTTTCTCCGACTTCTGGAAAATGCCCAGGAACGCAATGCCCGCCTGGAGGCGGAATATATCTTTCAGTTTTTCACCCAATTCAATCAGCTGAGCGATATCCTGTTACAGTACCAGCCGGATCTGAGTGTCAGAGGTTTTACCAATCTGTTTCGCGAAGTGATACAAAAGGTACGCATCCCTTTTGAAGGAGAACCGCTGGTTGGGATGCAGGTAATGGGTTTTCTGGAAACGCGGGTCCTGGATTTTGAGCGGATTTACATCCTTTCTGCCAATGAGGGAAATTTACCAGATACCAGTACTGGTAATAGCTTTATCCCCTTTAATCTGCGGAAAGCATTTGGTCTGCCTACGTTTGAAGAGAAAGACGCCATCTATGCTTACCATTTCTACCGCCTCCTGCAACGGGTCAAAGAAGTACATCTGATCTACAATACGGTGGTCAATGATGTTGGGGGCGCCAAGGAAATCAGCCGCTTCATCCGGCAATTGCGCCACTTTTTCCCCCAAGATCATCCTACTATACAACTAACTGAACGAACGGTCTCAACCCCTGCCCCTTATCAGGAAATCCCTGCTATTGAGATTGAGTCTGAGGCGGAAATTTTGGCAAAGCTGAAGCGGCGATATGTGGATGAGGGAGGAAAAAGCTATTTGTCCGCTACCGCCATGACCACTTACCTGGCTTGTCCATTGCGCTTTTATTATCGGTATGTGGCAGGGATTCGGGAGGAGGAAGAAGTTGAAGAAAGTATGGAGGCCAATACCTTTGGTTCGGTCCTGCACCTGACCATGGAAAACCTGTACAAACCTTTGGTTGGACAAACTGTCAATGCCCAAACCATTCAACTACTGCTGGACAAAGTAGATGATGAGCTCAAAAAGGCTCTGGCTGAGCATGAGATAAAGGGGCGATATGCCTTACAGGGACAAAACCACCTGTACACAACTGCCATCCAGAAACTGTGTCGCCGGATGTTGCGCCATGACGCCGAGATGACACCCTTTGAGATCGAAAGCCTGGAATCGGAAACCGATTTTGCCACCGTTTTTGCGCTTGAGGATTTTGCCGTTCGCCTCAATGGCATGTTTGACCGGGTAGACGTAGACCCCGCCGGGCCACATACCCGTATTTTGGATTATAAAACCGGCAAGGTGAAAATCAAAAGCGGTGACCTGGACAAATGCTTTGAACCGGGCAATGATTTTAAGGAAGTCTTTCAGGGGTATCTCTATGCCTGGTTGTATCGTCGTCGCTTTCCCATGAAACGGATCACAGTCGGCTATTATCCTGCTCGCCAATTGGGAAGTGGGATTCATTTCTTAGACCAAGGAAATGTAATCGCCAATGAGACCCTGGATCATTTTGGCGAAAAGCTGGCCGAATTGATCAATCAAATATTTACCGCACCCTTTACCCAAACCGAAGATGAGACGAAATGTCGGTATTGTCCCTATCGGGATATTTGTCAGCGGGGGTAGGGGATTGTGTATCGAAAAATCCAGAAAATGCGTGTGTTAACAGAAGTGAATTGATCGTTTAAATAAGACTAAATGAGTGATCAAGCGATTCTTAGAAAGATGAACACCCTGCCTGATGTACTCAAGCAGCAAATCGTTGATTTTATTGACTTTATTAGTCAGAAGTATCAGGCAAAACAAGAAAAGACGGTTCCAGAATATGGAAGCCTGAAAGGAACGTTTTTAATGTCAGATGATTTTGACGAGCCCTTGGATATGTTCAAAGACGATCTCAGCTGAGAAAATGGTCCGATATGGTCTACTGTCATTGAGCCTTTCATACAGTCAAAAACGCCGCAATTTCCGCTTCATTCCCCCATTCAGCCCATTGTTTGGGCGTCTTCCCAAACTGCTGGTCAGCAGCCTGCGTATCCGCACCCTTCGCCACCAACCAGCGGACAATATCCATCTGCCCGGTCAGACAGCTAAAATGCAGCGCGGTCTGACCAAAAGAGGCAGAAGCATTCACATCCAGGCCAGTTTGCAGAAGGTATTGTGCAACCGCCAATCGACCATGATAACAAGCCACGATAAAAGCCGGAATACGCGGGTCTTTGGCATTGGGAGGTGGCCAGCCAAAAGCGCCACTTTGACTGCGCGGATTATGGGGAATATCGCCATCGGTTGGAATGCATGTCCCATCAGCTTTAACATAGTCCTGAACCAATTCCAGCAATCCAATGCCAGCCGCAAAATAGAGGTTATCAACGCGTGCACCCAATGCCGCCAGTCTTTCCGCACTGCGGCGGTATCCATTGGCCAGGGCCAGACCGAGTGGGGCACCATCTCCGCGCAGCCCATTGATATTGGCACCATGTCGCACATATACTTCTACCAGATCTGCTTGTACGCCGGCTAGAAAAGGATGGAAGCTGCTCACCAATAAATCCAAAGCGGTGTCCTGATTGTCGCTGTACATGGAGGCCGTCGCATTGGCATCTGCACCAGCGGACAATACAATTTCAGCAATCTCGCATGCATTGGGTGGCGTGCGTTGCAATGCGTCTTCTACACCATTGGCAGAGACATAGTGGAGGAGGCTTGCCCGATGTTTGGCATTGGCCCGGGCCTGAATCAAATTGGGTTCCTGGTCCAAAAGCTGACGGAGGCGATCCGCTTCGCCATGGATGATGGCCTGCACGGCCTGCTCAAATGTGTGCATCTTATTTGCTTGTCGGTCCGGTCCTCCTGATATGGTATAGGTACTGATCTATCAGGAAATGGTTCCGCTCAGTTGGTTGAGCAGATGTTGTAGCTGCTGAAAATCGCTGGAAGATTTTGCCTGAAAAAACTGCATCCCAGCCTTTTCCGCCGCAATGCCATCTTTTTCCACCCGATCACCAATCACCAAACAGCTTTCCGGTTGAGTTTTTAGCAGTCGTGCCACCCGCAGAAAACCCTTGGGATCTGGTTTGAGCTGATCAATGTCTTTGTCCTCCGCACTTTTGATCAGGTCCATCTCCAATTCCAGTGCGGCAATTTTGTCCACGGCCCCAAAATCTGACATGACCGCCACTTTCCAGCCCTTGGCCTTCATGTGCGCAATGCTATCCACTACGCCCTCGAACCGACAATCTTTCAGGTAAAACAGTGGGTGAATCCGCATCCAATAATCAATCACCTTTTTTGCCCGGTCTGCTGTTACACCGCTTTTGTGAACTGCCAGATCGTATTGGATCGTGGCCAGGTCTTCATGCTCTGTATGGGAAAGCTTTTCCCTTTCCTTCCGAAACTTCCAAATCACCAACAGATCCCGCCAGCGGTGCGGCTTAAAAATGAGGTGCCTCAGAAGATCGCGAATGATGCGTCTTCTGAGGCGTTTTTGATCATATAATGTTCCGTCTACGTCAAAAATGGCCAATTGTATGTTGCTTAAATCAAGCGTAGCCATTATTCCTCAGACAAAAACGGATAACGATAGTCTTTGGCTGGGACAAAGGTCTCTTTGATGGTGCGGGGAGACACCCAGCGTAGCAGGTTTTGGTAAGAACCAGCTTTGTCATTGGTGCCGGAGGCACGACCACCTCCGAAAGGTTGCTGCCCAACCACCGCACCGGTGGGTTTGTCGTTGATGTAGAAATTACCAGCGGTGTGTTGCAGACGACGGGCTGCTTTGTCAATCACATAGCGATCCTGGGAAAAGATTGCACCAGTGAGGGCATAAGGACTGGTGCGATCCAGAACATCCAGGGTTTCATCAAATTTATCATCTTCATAGCGGTAGACCGTGAGCACCGGGCCGAAGATTTCCTCACACATGGTCAGAAATTCCGGATTTTGGGTAACCACCACAGTCGGCTCAATAAAATAGCCTTTGGATTTATCATAATTGCCACCTACCACAATTTCGGCATCAGGGGCTGCTTTGACCCGATCAATATAAGAGGCGATTTTGTCAAAAGCTCTCTCGTCGATAACCGCATTGATGAAATTGGAGAAATCTTTGGGATCGCCCATTTTGAAGCTTTCTACATCACTTTTGACCCGCGCCATCACCTGATCAAAGAGTTTGTCGCTCAGGTAGACCCGTGAAGCGGCAGAACATTTTTGTCCCTGAAATTCGAATCCACCCCGGGCCATTGCCACCGCCGCTGCTTCCCAATCAGCAGATTCGTGGATGACGATATAGTCTTTGCCACCGGTTTCACCGACGATACGGGGATAGCTTTTGTATTTATGGATGTTCCCACCGATCGTCTTCCAGAGATGCTGGAAAACGCCAGTTGAACCAGTAAAATGCAGACCAGCAAAGTCCGGATGATTGAAGACAATGTCTCCGGTTTCTGGTCCATCGGTATAGACGATGTTGATTACGCCATCAGGCAGACCGGCTTCACGGAACAATTCCATTAGGAAATGGGCAGAATAAATCTGGCTGTCAGCTGGTTTCCAGACACAGACATTGCCCATCAGCGCAGCGGAGGCGGGCAGGTTTGCGGCAATAGAGGTGAAGTTGAAAGGCGTGATACAGAATACAAACCCTTCCAGTGGACGATACTCCAAACGGTTCCACATGCCAGCAGGCGAATAGGGCTGGTCCTGATAGATCTGCGCCATATAGGCCACATTGAAGCGGAAGAAATCCGCCAGTTCGCAAACCGCATCAATTTCCGCCTGGAAAATATTCTTGGACTGCGCCAGCATGGTGGCGGCGTTTGTTTTTGCCCGCCATGGCCCCGCTAGCAGATCGGCTGCTTTGAGGAAAATCGATGCACGATGTTCCCAGGAAGTGTTTTCCCAATCCTTCTTTGCCGACAAAGCGGCATCTATGGCCTGCTGCACATGCGCAGAGGTACCCCGCGAATAATGACCAATCACATGCTGGTGATCATGGGGAGGAGAAAGCGGCCGTTTGTCATCCGTGCGAACTTCCTGGCCACCAATGACCATGGGAATGTCGATGACCTGGGAAGAAAGATCAGCCAGAGCTGCTTTGGCAGCCGCGCGTTCCGGGCTACCCGGCGCATAGCTTTTGACCGGCTCATTGAGCGGTTGGGGAATTTGGAAGAAAGCTTTTTGCATAATGCTTGACAAGTCCTTTAATCGGACCGCAAAGATCATTGATTTCGGGGGGATTGTCAATCAACAGCCCTACCAATCATTTTTTCTCCCAAAACATCACCAGACCCACCCGAAACGCAAGGTTTTCCTGTGGATTGGCAAAGGAATCAGAGCGGAGAATCGGATAGCTGTAGGAAAGATTCAGGTCTACGGCGAGTTGAGAGTTGATGAATACATTCGTACCAATCCCGCCTGCAACAAAGCCAGCTACTCCGGAGAGTTGAATGACTTCCAGAACATTGTTTCTGGAAACCAGAAAAGTATTGCTGCCAGCCTCCATGCCAAATTGCCCGTTGAGATACCAATTCAAAAGACCCTCCTGTTTGCCTGGAAACCATCTGACAAGCGGCCCCAGACCCACGCGGAGTTCATTGACATTCAATCTGGTAATCGCCGAGCGGTAATAAGAAAAGGGAAAACTGACGCCCAGGGCCAATCCATCAGATACAAAATAGGCTACACTCAGGTCAAGATCGGTCGTGAATTGGATATTGGCGGTATTGAGGATGCGAAAAAAATCCATATTGAGATTACCGCCTGCAACATAGTGGCCTTTGGTGATCTGAGCCTGGAGGGCAAAGGGGAACAAAAGGAAAAGGCAAATAAAGAGGCGAAAGAAAGATTTCATGATTGCTGGCGGTTGTGATGAATCAAATTGTGTAGTTAAATATAGGTCGGATTTTTTCGG
>JBCBZF010001216.1:0-1965 GCA_039815525.1 Bacteroidota bacterium
GTCGACGGGCGAGAGGTATCCTAGAGCCG
Source organism: Bacteroidota bacterium (assembly GCA_039815525.1). Classification (GTDB taxonomy): domain Bacteria; phylum Bacteroidota; class Bacteroidia; order J057; family J057; genus JBCAWW01. The sequence goes on from JBCBZF010001216.1 coordinate 30, forward strand.
AGTGTCGGCGGCCGGGATTGTACCAGCCCTCGATGAACTCGACTGGAAGAAAGTAACAAAGATCTGATCGCAGCAGCCTATGATTTCCACAGTCTATCCCTCATGCAAAAAATGGCAAATAAGCTGGGGAAAGAATCATTGGCAGAGCATTATCAGATTGAAGCAGTGAAAGTCCAACAAGCCTTTGTAGACGAATGGTACGATCCTAAAGCGGGATATTTTGGACAGGGCACCCAAACTGAGCAGGTCCTGCCTCTGGCGTTTGATCTGTGTAGTGATGTCGAAATGGAACAAACAGTCGCCAGCGCTTTGGTCAGAAATATTCAGGAAAAAGACACTCACCTACAAACGGGTTTCCTGGGAACATCACAGATTCTCCAGGTTTTGAGTCAACACGGGTACCATGATCTGGCCTGGCAATTGGTGCGAAACGAAAGTTTTCCTTCCTGGGGCTATATGAGGAATCAGGGTGCCACCAGCCTGTGGGAGCGGTGGGATTGTGACCGGGTCGGCCCATTGACCAACTCTCGTAATCACTATGCGCTGGGAACTTACGTGCAGTGGTTTTTCAGGGATGTGCTGGCACTCACACCTGATCAACATCAGAAAGGACATTGGCATTTTCAGCCTCATTTTGCGTACAGTCCGGAAAAGATTCAGATCACGGGCATACCGACGGGCGTTTCTGACATTCGCTGGCAAAAAAGCCCAGGCAGCGTAAGTCTTGCCTTCACAGTCCGGCCAGATGCATTTGTCAGCTTTCACCTCCCGGAAACAGCCTTCTGGGTAGGGGGGCAAGATGAAATGGCTCCTTTCCGCGTGGAAAAAGGCCATTATCATTTACCAGCAGGACACTACCGATGTCAGTTGCAGTTTCAGTGAATGGGTAAGGTGAAATAAAAGCGTGCGCCGTCTCCTTTTGGACTGCATACGCCTACTTCTCCGCCCATTTTTTCTACCATCTTTTTCACAAAGGACAAGCCCAACCCATGTCCGTCCTGTTTGGCACTGTTGCTACGATAAAAAGGTGAGAACAGGTAGGGCAGCTCGGTTTCCGCAATACCTTTGCCATTGTCTTCTACCCAAAAACGAACGTAACCGGATAACTCATAATCGAGCCGAATACGAATTTGCAGAGGTTTTCCACCGTATTTGAGTGCATTACTGATCAGGTTGCGAAAGATCATGTACAACCAGGCTTCGTTGACTGTGATACGCGGAAACATCGCAGGTAATTCAACCGTGGCTTGTTTCTCCCGAATCTGAAGAGAGAAGCCTTTGAGTACATCATCTATTACACGTGCAGGGTCTACGAGCTTTACAGAAAGTGGCGTATCTTCGTGACTGGCACTGAGAAGTGAGTCCACCAGGCGTTTCATCTTACGGACAGTTTTGTGGATTGCGTGTCCGAAATCAGCCTGCTCTTCAGAGCTGATATCGCCTGCAACCAATAGTTCAGCCAAATAAGAGAGGCCAAACAATGGGTCTTTCAGGTCATGTATGATCTGCAATGTCATTGCATCCAACGAGGTGGCACCTGCTTCAAGGGGTGCCTTTTCCCGGGCCAAATATGGCTTCTTTATCCTTGTGTCAATCTCAGAAATCGGATTAGCTTTCATGATGAGAAGTTAGGAGAGAAATTCATTCATGTAGGGGGAACGTCTTGCGACATAATCCAAATATGCCAAATCAAATACCTGGAGTGAAGCACAAAACCCATCAGGTATTACAATGGAAATATTCCACAAAACGCACTATCTCTTGATCCAATTATCCAAAATCACCTTTTCATCGATGTGCGCACCGACGAGCGTTTGTGGAGCGAAAGCTACACCCAACCAATGGGTGACGCATTCGCACTTCAAGCCGGCATCACGCGCAAGATTGCGTCCGCGCTGAAGGTGGTGATCGGAGACGAAACGGAGTCGAACATCGA
>JBCBZF010000264.1:0-7347 GCA_039815525.1 Bacteroidota bacterium
ATGATGAGGTACGTGGCGCAGGTATTGGCCTGGCAGAATTGGCGACAATTGGCATTGCGGCTTCAGTCGGCAATGCGGTTTATCATGCGACTGGCTGGCGTCCGACCAATACCCCTATTACCCCACAAGATGTACTCAAAGGTCTAACAGAAAACGCGTAATCATGTTAACATCCCTTACAAATCCAGAAGATATCAAAGCTGCGGTCGGTGAGATCCGGGCAGGCGGCACGGATTTGCACGACCGCTATCGCATGGGCGTTTCAGAAGGCCCGGTCATCGACATCCACAAACTCGACTTTGGTGGCATTGTCGAACATGCCGACGGCTCATTCACCATCGGCGCAAATGTCACCATCGATGCGGTCGGCCAACATCCCGGCATCCAATCCGGATATGGCGCCTTATCGAAAGCAGCAAACGGATTGGCAACCCCACAAATTCGCTGGGCGGCCAGCTTTGGCGGCAGTCTTTTGCAAAAGACACGCTGTTCCTATTTCCGGCATCCCAATCTGCCTTGCACCAAAAAAGGTGATGCAGCTTGTAGCGGCCTGAACGGGCATCATCCCAATGGCGTTGTTTTCAATACCGGAGGTTGCCCCCATCCGCATCCTTCGACTTTGGCTACCGCTCTGCTCGCCTATGGCGCGAGGGTACGGACAACGGAGCGGGAAATGCCAATTGCCGATCTCTACGGTGATGGCTCAGCCCATGACCGCGACCATATGTTGAACAAAAACGAGATCTTGACGCATGTCATTTTACCACCGGCAGTGGCAGGCGAACAAACCGCCTACTTCCGTTCCATCAGTCGATTTGAGGCAGAATGGCCCATTGTGGAATGTTCTGTGCGCCTGGTCGTCAAAGATGCTGTCATCACCGATGCTGGTATTGGGGTAGGCGGCGTATCGCAGATACCATTGCGCCTGAAAAATGTAGAAGCGGCTCTGATTGGACAAGCCGCAAATCAGGCGACGCTAGAGAAAGCGGCTCGTGTTTCGGCTGAAAACACCAATCCACCGCCCCAATCTGCCTGGAAAGTAGAGATGATGGTCAACACCATTTTGCAGACTCTGGACATGGCGCTCAGTAGTTGAGTATTGCGTCTGCATTTTTAAGATAACGCATTCTGTAGATCTACCCAATATTCAAACCTCGCTTCAACATGAAAATTACCCAGGATAAAATCCATCCGGACTTGGTACCAATGCCATTTTATATTCGGGCATTCACATTTCTATTGACCAGGAAATGGGGATTCAGATTGATGAACCAGGTGATGAAGGCAACGGAAGGAAATCTGACAAAAGGTTTGGTCAATGAAAAGCGAACCATCAAAAGCAATCATGGTGGACCGGATATTAGATTGAGAATCTATCGACCTGAGAATAATTCAGATACATTACCCGTCTTGCTTTATTGTCATGGCGGAGGATATGCACTTGGCAATCCGGAACAAATGGGTGAGGTGTTTAAAGCGTTGATTGACAAACGACCTTGTGTAATTGTTGCGCCGGGCTACAGAAGATCTTTGACCGATCCGTATCCTGCGGGCTTCAATGATTGCTACGATACACTATTATGGATTCGGGATCATGCTGATTTGATCAATGCAGACCCCGGCAGACTCATGGTGGGTGGACATAGTGCCGGGGGCGGCTTGACGGCTGCTCTTACACTCAAAGCAAGAGATACCCAGGATGTACGGATCTCTTTCCAAATGCCGATCTATCCCATGATAGATGATCGCCATCAGACAGAATCTGCACAATTTGACAGCCCTGCTTGGGGGACAAAGTCAAATCACATCGGATGGGATTTCTATCTAAAAAACCTACGTGCGCAAAAGAAAGAAATTCCTGCATATGCCGCACCGGCACGAAATAAAGACTATTCTGCTTTTCCACCTACCTTCACATTTGTAGGAGGGGTCGACCCTTTTCGTGATGATACCATCGCGTACGTCGAAAGCCTAAAGCAATACAACATTCCAGTTAAGTTTAAAATATTCGAAGGCTGTTATCATGGATTTGAAATCGCTGAATCAGGGAAAAAGGTCTCAATCGCGGCAATGAATTTTTTCTATGCTAGCTATGCAGAGTATTACGATACATTTATTTCACGAATTCCGAACCTAAACCACATGAGTGCGGCTCAGTAATTTTTAATATTTTCGGTTAATGGAATTCCCACAAATATCAGATAACGGCAGCGTATTTCTGACCTGCACCATGGACGAACAGGCCACCTGGGAAAACATTTCTCCCCAGCACATTGTCGCCTTCATTTATTCAGGAGAACTGGTCTCTTCATATGGCAAAACCAGCCTGACCTTTGTTGCCGGAGATACTCTTTTGGTGGCCAAAAACCAATTGCATCGCAGCATCAAAAAACCGCTTAACGGCCAAGCCTTTAAGTGTGTGTCGATGGCTCTTCCAGAAGAGCAGCTTCGTAAATTTTATCATGATCGACCCATTTCAAAAAATTGGGTCGAGGATGTTTCAAAACAAAGACCCATTCAAGCACACTCTTTATTGGACAATTTTTTTGGCTCACTGCATTCCTATTTTGAGATGCAGGATGTCTTGCCGGATGAATTGGTTGCGGTGAAAATTCAGGAAGTGTTAACCATCATTGATACCATAGACAAAAGGGCCAGTGCAATCTTGGGGACATTCAGCGAGATTGGAAAAATAGATCTCAAAAAATACATGGAAGAGCATTTTATGTACAATCTTCCCCTGGAAAGATTTGCGTTTTTAACCGGCCGGAGTCTGACCACCTTTAAATCTGACTTTAAAAAAATATTCAATCAAACCCCCCGAAAATGGCTCACCGAAAAAAGGCTGAATCTCGCGCATCATAAGCTCACGGCTGAAAAACAGAGAATCAATGATGTGTATCATTCCGTTGGTTTCGAAAACCTCTCGCATTTTTCCTTTGCCTTTAAAAAGGCTTTTGGGTACAGCCCCAGTACGATTCGGCGCAACTAAGATTTGACGGGGTGATAAATCGGTCATGTAATGATTGTTATATCAATTTCACTCTCTCCTGTATTGCCTCGGAAATGTCCCTCGGCTAAGAAGTGCGGCTGGGATGAAATCCTGATCAAATCGGGAAAGAGGGATGGACAATGGCCCTGCCCGTTTTGATTTTTTTGGAAAAAAAATGCCTTAAGAAAAACGTTTTTAAGAATACTACATAAAAAGGACCAATAAAGAACATCAACATGGAAATCCTAAAAACCGCCAACGAATGGGCCAAAGCCGAAATCTTTTCATCTACCTTTTTCATCCTTTTCGGCCTTATGTTCGTCGCTGCCAGCATCGGATTCTGGCAAATCGGGAAAACCGAAGTTGCGAAAGCATTCATCTTCCCGACCCTGGTAGCAGGCGGCTTACTCCTGACGATCGGGATCGGCCTGGTGTATACCAACAAAGTCAGAATATCAAGCTTTGAAACTGACTACAACCAGGATGCTGCAGCTTTCGTCCAATCAGAGATCGACCGATCTGACAAAACCATCGCAGAATATCAGAGAATCGTTTTCAAAGTCATCCCCTTCATCATTGTCGCGGCAGCCTTGTGTATTGTGTTCATCGACAAACCGATCTGGCGGGCCATCGGGATCACCACCATTGCCATGATGGCGGTCATCTTGCTGATCGATAGCAATGCCAGCAAAAGGATGGAGGAGTATAAAGTGCAACTGGAATTGTTCGAAAAGAACTGAGGTGATTCACCGAAGCGTCAATTTCAAGCATGAGATTCAGTGGGAAAACACAAACCAAAACTGTTTTCTCTTCGTGAACTTCGTTTTTGCCATAGGCAGGATAGGGAGTCGAATGTTGTAGAAAAGAAAATCCAGGATCGTCTGAATTGGATGCGTGATTACCCGAAAATCGGAATACCTTTGTGTAACCGTTTTTCGTGAGACCAATGCACCATCATGACGAAACCTGAAATCCACCAATTCATCAAAAAAAGCATTTTGGGGGGACTGTTTATGCTGAGTCTGACCATTTTCGTGAAGGCACAGAGTGAAAATGAAGCTGATGATGATCTGGGCAGAACCTTCATGCCGACCATCCAAATGGGATATGTCAATCATGGTACCAGCGAACTCTCAGGTGGCCTGATGACCCAGACTTCAGTTGAGTACCGTGACATCTCGAATGTGATCTTCCGGATCAACTACGATGCCTTCAATTCCAATATGAATCTGGCTTATCCCATTGATTCGACTGTGTCTTTTACCGGTAGAACCACTTTTTCAGAATTGATCATTGGGGTAGGGTACCGGCAGCAATTCGATAAACATAATATCACGGCCTACATCCAACCTGGCCTCAGATTCTATGGCTATCCAAACTTTACCGCTACAGCGAATCAGATCAATCTGGATTATGACAGCAGAAGTGTCGGAATCATGCGCTATAGCATCGGCTATGAATATGCGATTGCACCCAAGCTATTCTTTGTGATCGAAGGACTACTGAGCCACACCGTCAGATCCAATGACTTTTGGACAGACAATAGATGGTCTTATGGGGCCACGGTGGGAATTTCTGCGCCTTTGTGAGGTGGTGTGGATGTTATCGTCTTCTGTAGGAGGATAGACAAGGATAAGTGTAACTGAGACAAGGATGATGCGAGCCTACTTTTCGTTGATGTACCTGATAAATTTTTGATGAGAAGGTTCAATGAGAAAATCAGATAAATCGATACGCAATGTTTCCATTGCTGCTATCAGGAGAAGTACCATAAAGCCGTATGATTTTAAATGGACGAAGTTTTATGATGCGCATTCATATTTCACCTACCAGGGGCTGAAACTGGGATTAGGTGAAAATGAATTGATCATCTGTTCGACCATAATTGATGATGTTAACTACAGTATTTTAACCACGAGGCGGTTAATTACAATGGAGAATGGATACAAACGAATTGGTCTTTTAGAAGGGGCTACTGATAAAGGATATGGAATATTTAAGGGATACAATAAAGAATCAGTAACATGCGGATTGATTGGGCTCAAAAATGGAGCGGAATTAACGTACTTCATTGAAGTTGGACAGGCATCCATGATCATGATTCAAGGGGTAAGAACCGCGATTGGAATGAATGAATCGACAGACTGAAAGGAGATTGTATTCCTCCTCTGATTCGTGTAAAACAAAAAACGCGACCAATCTGCCCGCAGGGGACATCGATTGATCGCGTCTCATCAAAAGCGTGTAAATCCTACACCCTTTGCAGCACCATGGCTGAGGCACCACCACCGCCATTACAAATAGCTGCCAGACCGATGCCGCCATCTTTGGCCTGGAGCACACCGTTCAAGGTGGTCAGAATACGTGCGCCGGAAGCACCCAGTGGGTGACCGAGTGCAACTGCACCGCCGTGTACGTTTACTTTATCTTCAGTCAAGCCGAGCTTCTGGTTGTAGGCCAGGGCCACCACCGAGAAGGCTTCATTGACTTCGAAATAATCGATATCGTCCAGGCTCAAACCGGCACGCTTCAGCGCGATCGGTGTCGCCAGAGTAGGCGCGGTGGTAAACCACTGTGGCTCCTGTGCGGCATCGGCGAAAGCAAGGATTTTGGCCACTGGTTTGAGGCCATATTCTTTGACTGCTTTCTCGCTGGCGATGATCAAAGCACTGGCGCCATCGTTGATGGTCGAGGCATTGGCGGCGGTTACGGTTCCACCTTTGGTGAAGGCAGCCCGCAGATTCGGGATTTTCTCGAATTTGACCTTTTTGTATTCCTCATCTTCTATTACCATGATGGGATCGCCTTTGCGCTGCGGAACCGGTACCGCCACGATTTCATCCTTGAACATCCCACCTTCGGTTGCAGCAGCAGCACGCTGATAGGACTGGATGGCGTAGGCATCCTGCTGTTCGCGGCTGATGTTGAATTTCTCTGCCGTGGCATCCGCGCAAACGCCCATCGCCTGGTGATCGTAGGCATCACGCAGACCGTCGCGGGACAAGCCATCGATCAATTGTGCATCTCCAAATTTATAGCCAAAGCGCGCTTTGGGAACATAATAGGGCACCTGAGACATGTTTTCCATGCCACCGGCGACAATGAGGTCAGCTTGTCCAAGCATGATGGCCTGGGCCGCAAACATCACAGATTTGGCACCGGAGGAGCAGACTTTGTTGACCGTGGTACAGGGTACATTGTAGCCAATGCCAGCTTTCAATGCTGCCTGACGGGCAGGGGCCTGACCAAGATTGGCCTGACAAACATTGCCCATGAAGACTTCGTCAATGTTGGCGGCGTCAACACCAGCTTTTTCCAAAGCGCCTTTGATGGCGATTGCACCCAATTCAGGCGCATCGATACCGGAAAGTACCCCACCAAAACTGCCCATGGGCGTTCTGACGGCGGATACGATATATGCTTCGTTCATAGAAATAATAACGGGGGTAAAGAAGTTAGTGTTTCGAAAGAAGCTTTCGAACCGCAAAGGTAGGCGATTTATTGATAATTTTTGTGGGCGGATCACAAGTCTTTCCTACTTACCGCCACAATCGCCACTTACTCATGTAGCAATGATCAATGCGCCTAATTTCGACCAGCTGCTTCATTGAGGGAAAGAATGGCCGCTTCGTAATCCCGGAGTTTTTGATTGCTATTCTTGAATCTCTCCAAAATGTCCGGATATCCATCCAAAACCTGTTTCATATTGTCCTCGCGTAAAACCGTGACCAAGCCGGTTTCCGTATCCATGATGACGCTTTTAGGTGCTTTTGAAAATGCCAAACCCATCAGACCAAACAGAACGCCAGCCAATGGATCTGAAAAACGATCTTCGAGATAGAGATAGCGGCCAATGTGTTTCACCCGGCTAAAGTGAGAACTGTAAGAGTAGCGCGAAGCATGGATGTAAATGTTTTCACCGTCTGAAAATGCGGTGATCCGTTTGTTGATTTTTTGGCCCTGATCATTACGTAAAGTGTATTTGGGATATCTTTTAGAAGAAGACTTGCTGACTTCGTATCCGCTATCCATCAAAGGCTCACCCTGTGCCATCTGGTAAAAGCTTGCGTAAATACCCGTTTTGGGGAGCTGGGTATAGTTGAAATTGAGCGGCCCCTGATTTGATTCAACAATGCTGCCTTTGATATTCTTCCAATCTGTTTGTTGAAAGGCTTCCACACAATTGGTGATCCCCTTTTTGATCCGATGACCATGTTTTCCGGTGACATCCATGCTTTTCCCTTCTATTTGCTCCTCAAAGTAGCCAAGTGAATACAGCTGCTCCCCTTCTTTACGGGCAAATTCGACCTGGATGCGAAAGAGGCCCAATTCGGAAACGGCACCGGTTTGCTCCG
>JBCBZF010000899.1:0-3014 GCA_039815525.1 Bacteroidota bacterium
GGATCTCCACGGTTTTTGGCAATACTGACATTGACACGGCTACACGCATCGCAGAGGATCTGTCCGGAAGATTCGCCATGGGCGAGATTCCCGTTTACCGGGGTGCTGCCCAGGCCATTGATTTACAGCAGCCGGACCACAATGAAGGGGTTGCGGCCATGGCACAGGCACTGATGAGGGAACCCATGACCATCATGGCCATCGGTCCAGCCACCAATATCGGGCTACTCTTGCTGCATTACCCAGAAGTGATTGACAACATTCAGGCAGTATTATGCGTGGCTGGCCGAAGAGCCCATCAGGATGCTTTTACGGTTGGTCCCTTGCATAGCCCGCCTTTTCCGGACCTCAACTTCGATCTTGACCCGGAGGCATTTCGGATCATGTTACAAGAAGACATTCCCCTGATTCTCTTGCCGTTCGAGATATCAAGTAAGGTTTGGATAACGGGGGATGATTTGAACCAATTGGCGGAAACCGGGCCGGAAGGCGCTTATTTGGCGGAACATTCGCAAGGCTGGCTGAAGCAGTGGGAGGAATATGGTGTGAGGGGTTTTAACCCCTTCGATGTATTGGCCAGTGCCTATCTGGTACAGGAGGATTCTTTCGCAGAAGAGGTGTTGGCGGCCAGGATTGAGGTGCATCCCGATGATACGGATGAGCGTGGCACGGCTTTTAAGCCGTATCTTCTGGTCGGAAAGTCGCAAGACAATATTCTGGGATGGGTACGATATGTATACAGTCCAGCCCGAAATTTTAAACAAAAATTGCTGGAAGTCTTCAGAAAATAATCCGTAATTGAAGGAGCTAAACGATAACTAACTTCATATATGCATTTCCTCCTGAATGCGGAAGAAATCCCTCAAATTCAGCAATACCTTCTCGATAAAAAATGGATTGCACCAGATGAAGAAATCATCTCGGCGCGGAAACCTGGTGAAGGCAATATGAATTACACCCTGCGGATCCGCACCAATTTTCGGACCTTTATTCTGAAACAGTCCCGCGATTACGTAGAAAAATATCCTCAAATTCCTGCCCCAAGGGAAAGAGCTGTCATTGAAGGACATTTCTATCAGTTGATACAGGAAGATCCTAAAATGCGAAACTTTACACCTGAAGTCTCTGGTATTGATGCAGTTAACAGTATCATACAATTGGAAGACTTCGGCCAGTCAGAAGATTTTTCATTTCTGTACAAAGCCGATCAGGAACTTAAAGAGGATCAAATTGATGAAATCGTAGACTTCATCTCTTCCCTTCACAACGCGTTCAATCAGGATACGACCACCCCTAATATCGCCAATAAGGCCATGCGGGAGTTGAATGCTGAACACATTTTCAACTATCCTTTTCTGGCAGAAAATGGCTTCAGTCTGGACGATGTTACGCCTGGTCTGCAGGCAGTAGCCATGCGCTACAAAACCGATCAGGCCTTCACCACCCGAATCAAAGACCTGAGTCAGCACTATCTCACCGATGGTGCCTACCTCCTGCACGGAGATTACTATCCTGGGAGTTGGCTGCAAACCATTCATGGTGTCCGTATCATTGATCCGGAATTCTGCTTTTTTGGTCCGGCAGAGTTTGATATTTCAGTCATGATTGCGCACATGAAAATGGCCCGGCAACCGGAAGAAGTGAGTCAAAGGATGCTCGCACGTTACCAGGAGCCACCCAAGTTTTATACTTCACTCATGGAGCAATTGACCGGGGTTGAAATCATGCGCCGTCTGATTGGATTGGCGCAGCTCCCCCTTTCTTTGACCTTGGAGGAGAAAGAGGCTTTACTGGAAGAAGCATATCACCTGATCATGGGGTAAGAATTTATCTTTTCACACCTAAGATTCACCGACTATTTCAATATTTTTAGGCCAAATTCATCATTCTAAAGCCATTTATGGTCAAAAAAGCGGTTATCCCCGCAGCCGGATTCGGCACCCGCTTGCTCCCTGCAACCAAAGCGCAGCCCAAGGAAATGCTGCCCATTGTAGACAAACCCACCATTCAATATGTAGTTGAAGAAGCCGTCGCCTCCGGAATCACGGATATTCTGATGATCGTTGGCAGTGGAAAAAGGGCAGTCGAAGAACATTTTGCCCCACATTTTGCCCTGGAACATACGCTTGAAGAGAAAGGAAAAACGGAGCTTCTGGAAAGCATACGGGCCATTTCTGATTTGGCAGATATCCACTTTATCTGGCAAAAGGAACTCAATGGCCTCGGGGATGCCATTCGCTATGCGAGACATCACGTTGGCCAGGAGCCCTTTGCGGTGCTCTTAGGCGACAGCATCATGGACTCCCACATCGATAAACCAGTTACCAAACAACTTCTGGAAGTCTATGAAAAGCATCAGGCGCCAGTCATTGCCATCAGCGAAGTTGAACCACAATTTGTTTCGCGCTATGGCATCCTCGATGCAGAAGCGGTTGAATCAGGCGTTTTTCGCATTCACAATCTCATTGAAAAACCAAGCCCAGCTGAAGCCCCATCTAATTTGGCAATTTCTGGTGCCTATATCCTGACTGCAGATATCTTCACATATCTCGACCAGGTACAGCCTGGCGTCAACAACGAGATCCAACTCACCGATGCACTCGCAATGATGTTGCAGGACTCTGAAATGTACGGTTTGGCCTTTGATGGCGTACGCTATGACGTTGGCAACAAGCTGGACTTCATCAAAACCAATCTCATTTTTGGGCTCAAAAGGCCAGAAATGCAAGCTGAACTACTCCAATGGATGCAACAAATCCTTGAGCAGCATTGAATGCCTTCTGACGGATCGATTTATATTTTCCTGATACACATCTCGATCGAATGTGTATCTTGATCAATAGGAAGAAATCAATCATTTGGCAGCATGCTTCATTTTCAGACCAATGGTACTGACAACAGCACCGGGCAACCTTCGAGTCTAAAGCCTCGATAGTTTCAGGTTGTGGTGCTTTTACAAAAGGTTTTTGCGGATTCAACCCCAGCTGACGGAACATTTCCATGTCTTGGTTTAC
>JBCBZF010000290.1:0-7077 GCA_039815525.1 Bacteroidota bacterium
GCGTAATTCCCCAACCAACCATTCTGTTTCAGCTTCAAAGGGGGCGCGGAATAGATGTAAGCCACGAAGATACCGAACACCGTCAGTACCGTCATGATGGGGAAATCGTGACCGGCCCGACAATCCCCGTCTCATCAAATACATGACCCCATTGATGTTATTGGGTACAGGTATTTTGGGCGCCGCCGCGGTTTGGTCCAGTCTACAAGTCATCCGTCATTTAATCAGCAGCGACAGCATCATCCTGGATGAGCATGTGATGATTTTTCGACAGGATCGCCTTTTTGCGGGTTCCCAGCGAAGCATTGCCTGGGAAGATGTGCAGGGATTTGGCAGCGAAGATGTCTATTTCTTCCGCCAGCAGGTCTATAACATTGACGTACCATTTGTGCAGGGACCAGAAGGCCCACTATATCTCTTTGACCGCCTGACAGAAGCGGAGGGAAGATGGGTTCTGTCTCTTTTGGCAAGCTGGAAGCACGAACTGGCGACTGCCTGATTATTCGGGAGCAGGAATGAGTCCCGTTAATGATGCCACGCCAATTCCAGCCAGAATAAAGCCCAATACGATGTAGAAGATTCGTGCACCGCTACGCCCCATTTTTTCGACGATAAAGCGAGAACGAGGATGATTGAAAAAGCCATCCCAATTGGCCAGTGCGCTGCCCAAACTAAAACCGCCTACCAGAATCAAAAACAAGGCTGTAATCTGATCTACTGTCATATCAAGTCGTTTGTTGTTGTGCCTGTGGATTGATGGCACCTCTTTGCGCAGGAAGCATGATTCCTTCCACCCAATCTACAATTTCTTTCCGAAGCTTTGCCGCACGAACTGCTTTTTCATCTTTCCGGTTCAGGGCAGATCGAAAACGCCAGTGCCCCATCCATCTTTTCACCTGATTGGAATAAAGCATGGCAAATTTGCCTAGCATTGGCATGGCCACAAATGAGGCGATACCATACCCAAGATTCCCGCTAATGGCCCAGATGATACCAGCCAGGATCAACCACCAGGGCACATAGAGTAAAAAGCCAATCACAAACATGATCGAACTGTAAAAGTGATCATCTTTGAAGTTTTTCTTGGCTGTCACCTCTGCAAATTTATAGATCGGATAACTCGGCACCACACCCAACACATGGAAAGGTAAGCCAATCAGGAGGAAAATGGCCTGAAACAATTGCTTGATGACAGAGGCCGGCCCATTCATTACCACGTGATTGCGGATACGCAAATCGCGAATATCTTCCTGATACTGATGGACCTTTTGCTGCCAATCGGCCACATCTTCCGACCCCTGAGAAAGATGATTCTCCAGTGCAGCCACAATTTTTTTCCCTGCTTGCCAGCGCTGATAAACCGGACCACCGACAAAATCTTCTTTGCGGATCAGTTCTTCATCATAGATCAGGCGTGCCCCATTGACCAAATCATAGGTTTCTGCATCTTCAATGTGGATGACCAATTTCGTCATCGCTTTACGGATATCCCTGGTCAAGGTGGTCAGCGTTCGGCGAGGATTTTCCCGATAGGCTTCGTAATAATCCCTCAGATGAATGGGTTCGCCAAATTTGACCATCATGTCAGCATGGAACTTCAGATGGTCCCGATAATTTTGTCCCACTGGAACAATCTGCAAATCAAAGTTTGGGTCAAAATCTTTCTCTTCCGCCGTCTGAAAAGCAATGCGTGCGACGCCCTTTTTTAAGGCACGAACACGTTGCAGGCGATTGTGATTGCCTTCCGGGAAAATCATGATGCCTTGATGATCCATTAGCCGAGTACGACAGACCTCAAAGACTTGTTCATTTTTTTGCAAACTATCTACTCCATCTCGCTGCCGATAAACTGGGAGCATTTGCCAGGAATAGAAGATTTTATCGGTGATTTTTTTTCCGAAAACATCAGAACGCGTCAAAAACGTCACCTTGATCATGTCGAAGGTTGAACACACCAGATTCAAGGCATCGATCAGCGCATTTTGATGATTGGGGGTAAAAATGATGGGCGTATTGCCGCTCACATATTTTCGGTAATCCACAATCTCATAGCGGCGGTAGAAGCTTTGGAGAAAGAACCGAATCAGCCACTTGAGGATATTATAATAGGCTGTATAAAGCGTTTTCTTCATGAGAAAAGAAAGATTCAGGATGATGCTACTTCCATCGTAGCAGGTTTGGGTTCGCGACGAGACCAGATAAAGGCCATGGTCAGACCAGCGACGATATGCCAGATGCCCCACAATGCAGCAATGATGGCCATACCACCCAGTCCGTCAAAAATATCTTTGTTAAAAATCAACACCAAAGCAATGCCGGAGTTTTGAATGCCCGTTTCGATGGAGATACTGCGACGATCAATTTGGGGAAGGCGCAATACTGTTGGGAAAATATAACCGAGACTCAGAGCCAGCGCATTGTGAACCAAAACGATCAGAATGATGCGATCGATGTATTTGATGATAAATTCCCAGTTCAGCGAAATCGCACCAATCAGGTAGCCACCAAAAATCAGGATGGACAAGACGCGTAATGGTTTATTGATCAGGCTGGTTACTTTGGGAAAACGATGCGCCACCCACATACCTAATGCCAGTGGAACGGCCAAAATCAACAAAATTTGTTCGAACATCTTCCAGGGATCCATGCTAATCTCCTGTAACAAATTGGCCGCAGGTGGATAGAAACCCGCCCAAAAGGCAAAGTTGACCGGTGTCATAAAGACTGCCAGGATGGTTGCCACCGCCGACAGGCTAACAGAAAGCGCCACATTGCCTTTGGCAAGCAGACAAATGAAATTGGAGATATTGCCCCCGGGGCAAGCCGCCACCAGAAACATACCCAATGCCATACTTGGGCACAGAATCGGATCGATGATGTAGACCAACAGTAAGGTAAAGGCCGGCAGAATCAGAAACTGAGATGTCAGGCCAATCAGTGGCTTTTTGGGATCCTGGAAGACCCGTTTAAAATCCTCCAATTTGAGATTCAAGGCCACCCCAAACATGATGATGGCGAGGGAAATGTTCAGAATGAACAAACCATCCTCTGAAAAATTCAGTCGCAGTCCATCAATCTCGGGGCACATGGCGTCAGTCTTTTACACGGTTGAGCGAAAGTGCTTTGAGCATCCAGTTGGGCAGAGGCTTGGCCGGATCACGTTTGGTCAAGCTCAGATACCAACCGAATTTCTTCAAAATAGGGATCTTATGGGTTTCTACAAACTCGATCAAAGCCCCATCCGGGTCTTCAATGTAGGAAAACAGACCGGCTGCTGCGCCCATGTCAAAAGCCGTTCCCATCGCGGTTGCACTGTCAACCGTGAATGGGAAACCAGCATTTTTGCACTGTTCGCGCAAGGCATCCATGCCCTGAATGTCAAAGCAGAGGTGAATGAATCCCAGATCACCCCAGAAGCGATTTTCGAATATCTTCTTTGGGGTACGGTCTTTGGCCACGACCAATTCGATCATGCTCACGCCCATCATGCGACTGAATGCTCCTTTGCGGGGCTGACTGTGCGTCAATAATACCCGTCGGAAGTTTCCGTCTCCACCGGGCAAGGCCGCGAAATCAGCAAATGTACCTTCCTCGTCGTAGACGACGGTGTCATAACCCAAAACCTCGCCATACAATTTACGGGCCGCATCAATGTCAGACACGCCAACCACTGCACCAGAGGGTCCGCCGGTATAGGCTTTGCCATCGGTAAACCAATTGTCACTTTGATACAGCTGAAAAATATTCCCGTAAGGATCTTTGACCAGCAGGACCGCATTACCGGATGGATCTTTTTGCACACCGCCCAGGGTTTCTACGCCTTCTGCCTGGTAGAATTTGAAGGCACCTTCAATGTCTTTGCACTTCATTCGGGCGGCATAGATGCCATGATCACCCAATTGCGGTTCGAAAGTTGGTGGCTGGGGCGTCCGACTGGTGTATTGCCAGATTTCCATGCCACCGCCACCTTGTAAGTTGACCGCCAGGACAGCATGGCGCTGATGTGGCTTGCCACCAGTATAAGGCAGCATCAGATTGGCTTCGGCCGCCTCTTCAAAAATCGGCACATCCATGCCGAAGTATTTACGATACCAGGCCCAGGCTTCATGTACGTTGGGAACCCCAATTCCCATTTGCTGGATGCCACTGATAATTGCTTGCATATTCTTGATTCATTCAGATTCCAGCGGTAAAGATAGGAATTTTTGTAGGGGAGAGGAGAGAGGAGCCAGGAGAGAGTTTGAAAAGGTCTCAGTCGATTGTCCATCGAAGCAAACCAAACATTACTTGATTGCGCGTTGCCAGTCTTTCTCCTCTCACCTGACACCTCTCACCTGACCGAAAATTCCCTATATTCGAAACCAAAGCGCTAAATATCCGGTTAACACACACATGAGCGAGCCAAAGCCGCAAGGAAAGTGGGATTATGTCAAAATACTGACGGTGTTTGCCCTGACCGGGACGACATCCAGCTTTGCGCCGCGTCTTTTCATGCCCTTCCTCAATATCCCTGATGGCTGGCTATATTATCTGGTGTATTTTCTGCTGATCACGCCAGTTTATCTGGTCTTGCTGTTTGCCTTTGCCTTTCTGTTTGGAAAATTCGATTACTTTTGGGCTAAACAGAAAAAACTGGCCCTTTGGGTCGGTGGCATATTTCGTAAACGGCAAGAAACCACCACATGAAAGAGATCATTTATACTTCGCAGGCCCCCGATCCGATCGGGCCATATTCGCAGGCCGTCAAAGTCGGCAATCTCTATTTTTTCTCCGGGCAGATCGCCATTGATTCTGCTAGCGGCGACCTCCTCACCGGAGACCTCGACACCGAAACCCATCAGGTGATGAAAAACATTCAGGCCATTCTCACTGAAGTCGGCCTGAGCTTTGACAACATCGCCAAGACCTCCATCTTCCTGAAAAGCATGGGCGACTTTGCTCAGGTCAACGAAATCTACGGCAGTTATTTCACCAAAGACCATCCCGCCCGCGAAACCGTCGAAGTAGCAGGTTTGCCCAAAGGCGTGAATGTGGAGATTTCGGTGATTGCGGTTGGGGAATAGAATAGTCGGCAGTCCATGGATGGATTTGTTTTTCTTTGTGATTATTTCTCAGTTTCACTTTAACATCCCTTTCGCATGGCCAAGCCTTCAAAGGGTTTGGCAAGTTGATTGGAAATCAATTTCTATTTTCATTTGAGCGTTGGCCTGGCGGAATCCCGAATCATTGTTCGGGACATGCATTGGGGGAGGCGTTGGAATTGCAGGGTGGCAGCCCCGAATCAAGTCCGGGATGTAAACACATTTTTCCGTCTTGATTTTTGGTTCTTTTCATCACAGGAAAAGAACAAATGAAAGAGGGATCAATGCCAAACAAAAACCACAAAAATGGATCTCTCATACATCATCAACCACCTCGGCGAAGAACGCGAAAACTACTTTGGTTCCGCCGCACCACCCATCATGCAGGCCAGTAATTTTGTCTTCAAGAGCGTGGAAGACATGCGCAAGGGTCTGGCCAAAGAAATGGATGCGCCTTTTTACACCAGGGGACATAATCCCACTGTGGCCATACTGCGCAGGAAACTGGCGGCTTTGGAAGGGGCAGAAGAATGTCTGGTCTTTTCCAGCGGCAGTGCCGCCATTGCTTCCGGGGTAATGTCCTGTCTCCAACAGGGCGATCACGTAGTTTGCGTACAAAAGCCCTATAGCTGGACCACCAAACTGCTCAACAATCTGCTGGCCCGCTTCGGGGTGGAGACCACCATGATCGACGGTCGTGATCCCGAGAATTTCCGCCAGGCTTTACGCCCCAATACCCGTCTTTTCGTGCTCGAATCACCCAACAGTTGGACCTTTGAGCTGCAGGACATCGAAGCGGTGGTCGCCATCGCCAAAGAACACGGCATCCTCACCGCCATCGACAACAGCTACTCTACCCCACTCAACCAGCAACCCATCAAAATGGGGGTGGACATGGTGATGCATTCGGCCAGCAAATACCTGGGCGGACACAGTGATCTGGTGGCCGGGGTGTTGTGTTGTTCACGGGAAAGAGCCGAAATCATTTTCCAGTCAGAATTCATGACCCTGGGCGGCATCATCTCGCCCAATGACGCCTGGTTGATGCTGCGCGGTTTACGCACCCTCCCGATCCGCATGGCGCGGGTGGCGGAAAGCACACCGAAGGTAGTGGCCTTTCTGGAAGCCCATCCCTTGATCGAGAAGGTCATCTATCCCTACGCTGCTTCCTTCCCGCAACACGAACTCGCCAAAAAGCAGATGCAACGCCCGGCGGGTCAGTTCACCATCCAGCTCAAAGCCCGCGACCTGGCCGATGTCGACCGTTTCTGCGACAATCTACAATACTTCCTGCTGGCCTGTTCCTGGGGCGGCTATGAGTCGCTCATCTTCCCCAACAGCACAGTGCTGGATTCGATGAACTATCGCGACAGCGAGCTGCCCTGGAACATGATTCGGTTCTATGTGGGGCTTGAGGATGCGGAGGTATTGATTGCGGATTTGCAGCAGGCGTTGGAGAAGGTCAGGGTTGTGATGGGGTGATTGGTTTCACGGTGGGTTGGGCATCGGTCGCGGACCGATTTGACCATTTTGCGTGTGCAACAAAATGTATTTCCAGCCTCATACCATACACAAAGTGTCTTCCTGAAATTTTTTCAGGATCTCAAGTAGATTCTGAAACGGAGTTCAGAATGACAAAATTGTTGGATTTCCTGTATGATTATCGGCAACTCCAAATTTTTGTCGTGTGCCCACCATTCTCAACGAAAATTCATCTTCTCAGGATTTGCCTCCCTTTAGGCTAGTGGTTACCATCTTTTTCCGCAAGGACAGCAACATCTGGGAAATGCGGGATGTGATCGGTCTGGATCAAGAGATTCAGCTGCAAAGTATGGATAGCGGCATCCGCATGGCGGATTTGTATGGGAATGGAGAGTTTGGTTAGAATTTTCTGACAGCACCGTGCTGGATTCGATGAACGATCGCGCCAGCTAGCTGCCCTGGAATATGATTCGCTCCGATAGTCTTGAGTTGCGAGGTGCGCGGCTCGTCAGCC
>JBCBZF010000541.1:0-4974 GCA_039815525.1 Bacteroidota bacterium
GTTTAGCCTCAGAGTATTGGCCTGCCGTTTTCGTTTTTTAATAGCATTTAGCGAAAGATTGATGGCAATACGCGTCAAATAGGTTCCAAGGGCTGATTTTGCCTGAAACTGCGCCAAAGAACGATAAAAGCGAATGAATACCTCCTGCCCAACATCCTCCGCTTCCTGCCCTTTCCCCAACATCCCAATCACTGTCGCGGCAACCTGTGCCTGATACCGCTCTACCAATAAGCGGAATGCCTCAGGCTGTCCAGTCTGAACAGCTGCAATAAGGTCGATATCGGTCTTAGGTGCTTTACCTGGCACAAATTCTCTTCTTACCACTTAGACAATGCGATTCCTGCTTTTATTCCCGCCAACTTTGCATTCAGCGAAAGTATGGGACCATTCTTCGTTTTTCGCCTGCGAATACACACCAATTTATGTATCTTCCTTTACCCTTTTTGTAAATGCCATGAGAAGATACGCCTTTCTGTTGGTAACTTTATTTTGCCTTCAAACACCTGTAATCTCCCAATATCAAACAGTCGGGAATGCACTTTCTCTGGGGCAAAACTGTTTTCGCCTCACACCTGCTGCGAATTTTCTGGGAGGATCGGTATGGTATCTCAATCAAGTCAACATCAACGAACCCTTTGACCTTTACTTTACGGTCTTTTTGGGTTGTTCTGATGCAGGGGCAGATGGGATTGCCTTTGTTTTGCAACCTGTCAGTACCAGTTTGGGTAGTGCTGGTGGGGGGCTGGGGTATCAGGGAATTGTGCCTTCTATAGCACTAGAATTGGATACCTGGGAAAATGCCCCATATGACCCAGCCTATGATCATATGGCGGTTATGCGGAACGGCTTTGTCGAGCATACTTCCACCAATAATCTCGCTGGGCCGGTTGAAATCAGTGGTGGTGGATTCAATGTGGAGGATTGTATGGATCACTCTTTACGTGTAACCTGGAACCCTGATTCTACCATTTTTCGTGCATATTTTGACTGTGAATTACGCCTTGAGTTGGCCTATGATATGGTCACTCTTACCTTTGGCGGCAATCCCAATGTGTTTTGGGGATTCACAGGGGCTACAGGTGGTTTCAACAATGAACAGCGCTTCTGCCTTGATTATATCTCCTTTACAGAAAGTCGAAATGATACCACCATTTGTCAGGGCGGGACAGTGCAATTACGGGCTGGAACCGGGGACACCTTTGTCTGGACACCTACAGCGGGACTTTCTGATCCTGGTATTTCCAATCCCACTGCCTCTCCCACTCAAAGTACGACTTACACTGTCGTCGTAACCGATGCCTGCGGTGAGCAAAGGTTTGATACGGTGGAAGTAACGGTTGAAGACCCGTTAATAGACCCATTGCCCAATAATGAACGATTGTGTGATGGATTACCCATCATCCTTGATGCTAGCGGGAGCAATGCCAATACCTTCAATTGGTCCACAGGTGACACCACCAGCAGTATTTTGGTCAGTCAACCCGGTACGTATTTTCTGACCATGGAAAACGCCTGTGGCACGCTGAATGAAAGCATCAATGTGGGGCCAGAAGCTACTCCTCAAATTACTACTGTAGACGTTGATTGTTTTGGAAACCAAAATGGTCAGGCGACCGTGAGTCTGAACAGTCTGGGAAGCTATCAATTCTTATGGACGACACAAGTTGGGGCCATTTTACAAAGCAATAGCGGCCCGCAGAACAATGCCCAGCTGACCGGCCTTGGCCCCGGTAACTATTTGGTTTTTACCGAAGACGGCTTTGGCTGTGAGGATACGCTTGGTTTTACCATCAATCAACCAGCGGCTCCTCTCAGCGGTAGCCTGGTATCACAGACTGATGTACTCTGTAATGGAGCCGCTACAGCATTGATTGCACTGGATGGGCAAGGCGGTACTCCACCTTATGAGTATTCTAGTAATGGCGTAAATTTTCAGAATGGCAACCTGCTTCAAAATCTCCCTGCTGGAACCTATCAACCGGTGATCCGTGATGCAAATGGCTGTTTATTCAATTTGCCGACTGTCATGATTTCTGAACCCCCTCTTATCCAGCCGTCGCTGATTGCGCAGGCAAACGTTGCTTGCAATGGCGATGCGAATGCCTGGGTTCAGTTTACCGCCAGCGGTGGGGTAGGGGCACTGAGCTTTTCTCTCGATGGTAGCCCCTTTCAGCCTGCAGGCTCCTTTAATCAGCTGGCCGCAGGGCAATATGTTCTGGAGGTTCAGGATAGTAATGGATGCATCGTTGATCAATTGGTTACGATCACTGAACCAGCGCCATTGTCCCTTCAGCTGAGCAGCCAGCAAAATGTTGATTGCTCGGGGAATGCCACTGGGGCCATCAGCGTACAGGGGGTAGGTGGCAGCAGTGGATACAGCTTTTCCTTAAATGGCGGCGTGTTTTTGCCAATTCCCAATTTTGATAGCCTCTCTGCAGGGAATTATATCATAGAAGTGGAAGACGACAGTGGCTGCCTGGCAACGCTGCCGATCATGATCTCAGAGCCGAATCCTTTGCTGGTAGCCGTTGATTCTATCACGGCGATTGATTGCTTTGGCAATGCCAGTGGCGGCATCAGTTTATTGGGCAGTGGAGGGACACAGCCTTATCAGTTTGCTTTGGCCGGAAATAGTTTTTCGCCTAATCCTTCCTTTCCCAATTTGCTCGCTGGGACCTATACCTTTGTGGTTACAGATGACAGTGCCTGTCTGGATACCCTGGTGGTTCCATTGACGGAACCAAGTCAGTTATTCGGTACTGTCCTGCAACGCATGGATGTGGATTGCCAGGGAAATAATACTGGGATCCTGGAAATCATGGGCAATGGAGGCACCGGCCCATACCAGTATAACATCAATGGTGGCCTTTTGGGTGCCTCTGGCTTATTTGATTCTTTGTTTGCGGGCTTTTACACCCTCAATATCCGGGATGCAAATGGCTGTCTGGCTTCCGTGGATACCATCGTTTCAACCCCAACCGATCTGGTTGGTGGCCTGGACTCAGTGGTGAATATTCTGTGTAATGGTGATAGTACCGGAGAGGTGTTTTTCAGGGCACAAGGCGGAACCACACCCTATACCTATTCCATCAATAATGGCCCTTTCCAACAAATCAGCAGTTTATCTGGTCTGGCGGCTGGGATGGATACTGTGATTCTGGAAGATGGGAACGGCTGTATTGTCCCTATTCCATTTGCCTTAACTGAACCACCTGTCATTCAACTGAGCAACCAGATTCAAGGAGATGTTGCCTGCTTTGGCGATAGCACAGCTTTTGTCCAACTCTCTGCAAATGGAGGCGTGATGCCTTATGCATATTCCCTCAATGGGAATGTCTTTCAAAATGACTCTTTGTTTACCAATGTCCCCGCTGGGAATTATAGCGCAAGTTTACGGGACAGCAATCAGTGCGTGCAGACCATTGCTGTGACCATCTCTCAGCCTCCTTTGTTGGGTGGGATAATTGATTGGCAAAAAAATGTGGATTGTTTTGGCAATGCGAGCGGTGGCTTCAGTGTGCAAACAACCGGTGGTTCCGGAGACTATCAGTATCAGCTGGACGGCGGCGTATTTGATTCATTATTTGTTTTTCAAAATATAGCCGCTGGAACTTATCAGGTAGTTATCCAGGATGATAGTGCCTGTACAGATACGGTCATCGTGAATCTGACCGAACCAGATATTTTGGTCCTCGACACTGCTTCTACGCTCAATATTTTGTGTTTTGGAGACAGTAGCGGGCAAGTTGATTTGGTGGCAATGGGTGGCTCCGGGCTATATCAATTCAGCCTGGACCCGGGTCCTTTTCAGGCTGATAGCGTATTCGCCAATTTGCCAGCTGGGAGCTTTCCGTTTGTGGTGGAGGACGATAGCTTATGCTCTGATACACTGGCTGTTAGCCTGACACAATCTCCTGAAATTCAGTTGCAGATTGACAGCCTGCGGCAGGTTGACTGTTTTGGCAATGGCAATGCGGCCCTCTTCGTGTCTGCCCAGGGTGGACAGGCAATCTACGGATTTGATTTGAACGGCCTGCCTGCGGCTGGTCTTGCCGCAGAATTCTCGCCTCTTATACCCGGCTTTTATGATTTGCTCCTGACGGATGCGCTGGGCTGTACGGCAGGGATCGATAGCATTGAAATCACAGAGCCAGATCTCCTTGTGGTAAGTACAGACAAAATAGATGTTCGTTGCCACGGCAATGCTGATGGACGTGCAATTTCTTTGGTCAATGGAGGCACCTGGCCGTACACCTATCAGTGGGACGATTTATCCCAGCAAACGGACTCCATCGCCATTGATCTACCAATCGGGACTTATTCCCTGATGGTAACGGATGCCAACGGCTGTACAGAGATCACGATGACCTCTCTGGTCCAACCAGATACACTTGTTCTGGCCCAGACCGACTTGGTAGAGGCGTTTTGTGATTTTGACAATGGGGCAGCAGAGGTGCAGGCCAGCGGTGGAATCAGCAATCAATACACCTATGCCTGGGACAGCAATCCACCCCGGGAAGGTCAAAGGGTAGAAAATATATTTGGGGGAAGCTATCTGGTAACAGTAACGGATCAGAATCTTTGTACCGATACCTTGACAGTCAGCATTCCCAATACGCCGCCGGCAGTTCCATTTTTTACCGGAGAACCTGATTTAGGTGCGTCAATTTTATGGTCTCAATCAAATATCCAATTTCAAAACCAGACCGAAGGCGGGGTCGCTTATCAGTGGGACTTTGGTGATGGCCTTGGATTGTCCGAAGAAGAAAATCCGCGCTATGAATTCGCTGAGCCAGGCACCTATGTGGTGCGCCTGACCGCCTTCAACGAATTTTTTGTTTGTCCGACGGTATTCGCGGATACGATTGTGATTATTCCTGATGGGAGTATATTCATCCCCAGCGCTTTTTCTCCAAACAATGACGGTGTAAATGATGGATTTAATGCAGTTGGAGAAGGCATTCAAAGCCTGGA
>JBCBZF010000407.1:0-5990 GCA_039815525.1 Bacteroidota bacterium
AATCAGATTCTCCATGATGGTGAAGCAAACTTTAACATTTTTCATGCTACCCCGGCGGAATTCGTCATCTTCTTTTTCCTTGCCTTCTTTTTTGACATTGAAAAAACGAAATCCTCGGGTACGCAAAACGGAGGCGATTTGACGGGTTTTGTCCAGTTCCTGGCTGGTTTCCTGATTCTGGCGATTCAGATCAGCATTTTGTTCGCGCAATTGACCTTCAGTATTGCGGAGGTCTTCTACTTCACCCGTGAGGGCCAGATTTTCAGAACGCAACTGCTCCAATTCTGTCCGGTAGCCATCAATGACCCGTTTTTGCTCCTGCACCCGGCCTTCAAGCGTACGGATGGTCCCTAAATCGGCTTTCTTTTCACGCTTTGCCCGCGCAATCTGTGCCAGCAACTCTTCTAGCTTTTGATCTTTTTCTTCGATGGATTTGGTCTTTTCTGCCAATTCCATGTTTTGATCTTTCAGGGTAAGCTGCATTTCAGAAATCTCATCTTCCAGTTCAAGAATTTCGTCGCTGAGTTCACCGATTTTGGCCACATTGGTTTGATTGGCATTCTTTTCGGTAAAGTATTTGGTCGCGAAATAGCCCAGTGCAGAAAGAACCAAAATACCGGCAATCACCAGGATCGCTCGGTTTGTATTTTTTGTTGTATTAAATGCTTTTGCCATAATTCTTTAAAACTCAACAGGCTTAAAACTAGCGGATTCGACTCAATGAATCAATTTTTCGATCAGTTCGCTTGCGGCCAGGCCTGCATTTTTCACTGCCGTGGGGATGTCCCAATTGGCCCGATTGCGTGGTTCTACATAATTGGAGATAGCCCGGATCTGCGCAAATGGTAGCCCATTTTGGAGGCAAGCCAGAAAGAATGCGGCCCCTTCCATGCTTTCTGTCACTGGTGCCCACCGCTGCTGCCGTTGGGCAATGGTTTCTGCCACGCCACTGACCGTATTGACCGTGATACCACGCACAGCTTGAAACGAACTGAGCGGCTGGGGATTGTGTAATTGTTGATAATAGGTCTTCCCATTAGCCTCCAGCAAGGGGAATTCCATATTCTCCAGGCTGAGCCATCCTTCAGGACTTTCTGCCCCCATTTCAACAAATATATCCTCACTTACTTCAACTACCTCACCCAGGGGGAGCTGTCGGTCGAAGCTGCCACCAATGCCAAATTGTATCGCCAGGTCGAATGATGCTGTTGCAAAGAGTTTCCCCAAAGCATAAGCCGTATTGCTCATGCCAATCCCGCTGTGATATAGACTGATGTGATGTGAGCCTCTCTGCTGGCGCCATCCTGTTCCGGTGGCAAACCAGCCTGACTCTTGTCGCAACAAGGCAGTTTCCGAGGGGGTAGCAGCGAGAAGGAGAATGTGCATAGAGGTCACAAAAAAAGCTCCCGATGGGAGCTGAGAGTAGGTTGTACTGGATTCGAACCAGTGACCTCTGCCCTGTCAAGGCAGCGCTCTAAACCAACTGAGCTAACAACCCGAATGAGAACGATCCGCTCTTTCGCGGGGAGTGCAAATATGGGGTGATTTCCTTAGAAAAACAATACCTTTATCTACATGCAAGCCGTAGATGTGACGATATCTGTTGTTGGGGCAGGCCGCCTGGCCTGGAGCCTGATTCCGAACCTTCGGGAAGCTGGTGCTATGCCACAGCAATTGATCTCCCGCGATGCAGAGCAATTGGCTGTGTACGCGAAAAAATGGGATATCCCCTCCATAAGCACAGAGCTTGCAGACGTTCAGGCCGTGGATATGATCATTCTGGCTGTCCCTGATGCGGCAATTTTGCCGCTTAGCCAGAAACTGATGCCCTACCTGCAAGACGAACAGATTCTGGTACACACATCTGGCAGTACAGAGCTTACGATCCTAACTGAGCTCTGGCCATTGTCTGGGGTGTTGTATCCGATGCAGACCATGACCCGCGACAAGGTGGTTCCTTTTGCGAAGGTGCCAATCTTTCTGGAAGGCTCACAAACGGTATTACAAAAGCTTGAGGCTTTGGCAGAAAAAATGTCGGAAAGGGTGTTTGTCATGGATTCAAAAGCCCGGATGCGCATTCATCTGGGTGCAGTATGGGCCTGTAACTTTCCCAATTTGCTTTGGCAAATCTGTGAAAAGGTCATGCCAGATGGAAATGGACTGGATATCGGTCTCTATAAATCGCTGATGCAGGAAACCCTGGACAAAGTATTGGAATATGGTCCCAGAGAAGCGCAAACTGGTCCTGCAATTCGAGGCGATATACCTACATTGTACAAACATCTTGCTGCCATGGAGGGTTTGTCTGAACAACAAGCACTGTACAAACAGCTCTCAAGACTGATCAACCCAAATCTTGACCTGTGACGAAAATCATCCAACGCACGTCAAAGCTGTGCGTAACAATGAGTAAATTGGTCCGTCTTTGATGGAAAAACCACAACAACATCTTACCAAAGAACCTGCTCCCCCTTCAGCCGGGACCACCACGCCTGTAGTTGATGAGTCTCAGCAGTTTCTGAAGGAGTTGAAGCCCGCTCGCCTGATCTGGCCGATTTTGATTGGCGTTGGCGTACTGGGCTATACCGTCTATTCCTTCATGCAGGAAGGCCGAAATCCCTTTACTGAGATTGCATGGACCGGCTGGGTGTTTGGGATGTTGGGACTGGCCTTTGTGGCCATGACGGTACGAGATTTTGGCTATATGTGGCGTCTCCGGCTGTTAACAGATAACAAACTCAGCTGGCGCAATACCTTCCAGATCGTCCTGCTATGGGAATTCGCCTCATCCTTGACGCCTTCCGTAGTTGGGGGCTCTGCTGTGGCGATCTTTATGTTGATGAAGGAAAAAATCTCAGCGGGAAGAGGTACTGCCATTATCTTTATGACCATTTTTCTGGATGAAATATTTTATCTGATCATCTTACCCGTCGTCCTGCTCGTGGTCAAACAAAGTGAAATTTTTGGCCCTGTAAATGATGGTGTGGAAGGAATGTTTGGCAGTGGACTAATTGTCAGCTTTTGGATCGCATACAGCGTCATTTTCATTTATACTGTATTCCTCGCTTTCGCACTGTTTATCAAGCCGGAAGCTACTTCCAATGTGGTCAAAAGACTGGTGAAGACGCGCTTGTTGAAAAGGTGGGAAGAAAGTGGGACCAAGATGGCTGATGAACTGCTGATCTCTGCCAAAGAATTTCGCAAGAAAAATTTTGCCTATTGGGCCAAGGCCTGGATGGCAACCATGCTGGCCTGGATGGGACGCTATCTTTCCCTCAATATTGTCCTCGCCGCTTTTACAGCCCTCAGCTTTTACGAGCACACCGTAGCATTCGCCCGACAAGCAGTTATGTTCGTGCTGATGATTGTTTCTCCTACGCCTGGCAGCGGCGGGGTAGCCGAATGGGCTTTCAGCAATCTGTTTGCTGAATTTTCTCCTGATGGATTCGTCATGATCCTGGCGGTTGTCTGGCGATTGGTTTCCTATTATCCCTATCTGCTGATTGGAATCGTGGTTTTCTTCTTCTGGTTCCGTCGTGTATTTGGAAAAAAAGCCCGATTGGCTGCCTAATCCCAGTCTGATCCCTATCTTATTGTGTGCTCCGCAACAATGCCGTTGAATTGGGGTTTGAATCTTGCGTTTCAATTTGAAACTTGCAGCTGAAAACAACGCCATTTTTCTTATTCCAAGCTTTCCTCCTAAAGTGGCTTATCAAAAAAAATATAAACAAGACGATTTGGCCTTCAACATGAATGAAGACCACAATCAGGAATTACTCCGCAAATTACAGCATCAATTAGCCGTTGTCGCCAAGGGCGGTGGTGAAAAGGCGATGGCACGTCATCGCAAAAAAGGCAAACTCCCTGCCCGGGAGCGCATCGATTTATTGCTTGATCGCAAAGACGAATTTCTCGAAATCGGTGCGTTGGCTGCCCAGGGCATGTATGAAGAATATGGCGGTTGCCCCTCGGCAGGTGTGGTGACGGGTATCGGTCGGGTGGCCGGTAAATTGTGCATGATCGTCGCCAATGACGCCAGTGTCAAAGCGGGGGCCTGGTTTCCTATGGCTGGTAAAAAGAACCTCCGAGCCCAGGAAATCTCTATTGAAAATCGTTTGCCCATCATTTATCTGGTGGACAGTGCGGGTGTTTTCTTACCCATGCAGGACGAAATATTCCCCGACAAAGAACATTTCGGGCGCATCTTCCGCAACAATGCGGTCATGAGCAGCATGGGAATTCCCCAGATTGCAGCCATCATGGGGCCCTGTGTGGCGGGTGGGGCCTATTTGCCCATCATGAGCGACGAAGCCCTGATCGTAGATGGAACCGGCTCGGTTTTTCTGGCCGGACCTTATCTGGTGAAATCAGCCATTGGCGAAGATGTCGATGCTGAAAGCCTGGGGGGAGCGACCATGCACAGTGAAATCTCTGGTGTGACGGATTACAAAATGCCGGATGACAAGACGTGCTTGGAAAAGATCCGTTCATTGGTCAGCAAATTGGGGAAAGGGCCAGATGCAGGTTTTGACCGCATCAAAGCAGTGAAACCGAGCTATGATCCACAGGAAATCATGGGAATTCTGCCTTCAGATCGGGCTAAGCCCTATGATATGTGGGAAATCATTGAACGGGTAGCTGACAAAGACAGCACCGATGCCTACAAAGCTGATTATGGGCAAAGCATCATCACCACCTACGCCCGGATTGATGGTTGGGCAGTAGGGATTGTGGCCAATCAGCGGCAGGTAATCCGCTCCGCCAAAGGCGAGATGCAATTTGGGGGTGTGATCTACTCTGATTCGGCTGATAAAGCCGCCCGATTCATCATGAATTGCAATCAGAAACGTATTCCGCTGGTCTTCTTTCAGGATGTTACTGGCTTCATGGTTGGCTCCCGCTCCGAACAAGGCGGCATCATCAAGGACGGCGCCAAAATGGTCAATGCAGTCTCCAATTCAGTGGTGCCAAAATTTACGTTTGTGCTGGGCAATAGCTATGGTGCCGGCAACTATGCCATGTGTGGCAAGGCTTATGATCCACGTTTGATCTTTGCCTGGCCATCAGCCCAGATAGCCGTAATGGGCGGTTCTCAGGCTGCCAAAACCCTCCTGCAAATCCAGGTGTCAGCTCTCAAAAAACAAGGCAAAGAGATTGATCCGGAAGAAGAGAAGCGTCTGTTAAACGAAATCACGGATCGATACAATCGTCAGACCTCTCCCTACTATGCTGCCTCCCGTTTGTGGGTGGATGGCATCATTGATCCACGGCATACTCGCCAGATCATTTCTACCGGCATCGAAATGGCCAATCTGAATCCCGAAATGAAAAAATTTAATCCCGGTGTCATCCAGACATGATTCCGACTCGTTCTCTACGCAACCTAAGCCCCCTCTATCGAGTTTAATACCTATGTTGCACCACGAATCCTTGCTCTGGTGTTTCAGACTTTTTCCCGGCCACGATAGTGGTGCACTGAAACAGAAACAATTGCATGAAAGATAGTGAACTACAGGCCCTGATCAGCCTGTTGGAAGATGAAGATCCAGGGGTCAAAACCCACGTAGAGGAACAACTGTTGGTCATGGGGGCCACCATTATCCCTCGCCTGGAACAAGTCTGGGAAACAACGGAAGACGACTTTTTACAAGCCCGGATTGAAGACATGATCCATCTGATTCAGTCTAAAGCGGTCATTTCAAATTTGAGGGAATGGCGCTCGGCTGGTGGGGGTGATTTATTGGAGGGCTGGTTTTTCGTAACCCAATACCAATTTCCTGAGCTGGACATCGCCCATTTTCGCAATGGCATCAACCGCCTCGTCAATCGGATTTGGCTGGAACTCCGCAATGGCATGACCATCCCTGAAAAATTGGTTGTGGTCAACCGGATGCTATTTGCCAAAGAAAATTATCGTCCCAATCGTAAAAATCTCAATAAGGTCCAGAACTACTTCATCAACGGCGTGTTTGAGACCAAAAAAGGTGGCC
>JBCBZF010000703.1:0-3953 GCA_039815525.1 Bacteroidota bacterium
AGGGTGAAGTCCGCGGTGTGGTCGCTGGCCTGAAGCTTGAGGGAAAACTGCTGCATCAGTTGTTCTGAGCTTTGTTCAGAAACTGCCAGTTCGTCTCCACGCATCGCGTCTTTAAATCCCTGAACCAGTTGTGCCTCATCCACCTCTGCATTGAGATCAATGTAGTATTTGGCGAAGTTGGCACCTAGCACATAACTCAGGCTGTCGGTATAAGACTGAGGCGCTTCAACCACTGAGGCCGTCTGGTTACAGGCCGCCAGTAACAGGATTGTTGATAAGAAGGGAAAAGCAGAAAAGTAAAACCGGAATTTCATAAGCAATCGCGCTCGTGCATGGATCAGGCAAATTAGCAGAAAGACTTGTAAGAATTCAAATTCTAGGCTTATTTTGGCTGAAAATGAACGGAGTATGAACAATGACCCGAGTCATCAGGATACATCGCTCCCTCTGAAAGCTTTGAATTCCGATCTGCGGGACAAAACAGAAGCCTTCGCCCGCGATATCCTGGAGAATCAACTGGATGCGGCCTACACCTATCATAGCATTGAGCACACCCTCGAAGTGATCAAAGCGGTAAATGTGATTTGTGAGTATGAGCAGGCACCGGAAGAAACCCGTTTGTTGCTCGAAGTTGCAGCCTGGTTACACGACCTCGGTTACTTGAATACCTATGTTGGTCATGAGGAGGAAGGGAAAAAAATCGCCCGTAAGTTCCTCACAGCTGAAGGTGTGAAAGAAGCCCTGATTCGCCAAATCGAAGCGCTGATCGAAGCCACGAAGCTGGAACAAGCGCCACGCAATCATATCGAAGGCATCATCAAAGATGCTGACCTGAGCAATCTTGCAACGGTGGATGCATTGCAGAATTCCGAGAAAATCCGCCATGAGTGGAGAATTTTCTGCGACCGGGACTTCTCAGATGATGCCTGGGATGAATTCAATTACAATTTCTTCCGCAACTATCAATACTATACCAAATACGGTCAAGAGGTTTTATTGACTGGTAAAAATCAAAACGTAGATTTGCTGCGCAAGCGTATCAAGAAACGCAAGAAGAAAGAGGAGAAGCTAACCCGTAAGGCCATGATGGAGATTGAGCTCAAAACCCAGAAAGAGCAAATCGCCAAACTGAAACGGCGCATCAAAAAGATCAAGGAGCAACAACCTGATCGCGGTATTGAGACCATGTTTCGGGCGACCTACCGGACCCACATCAATCTCAGCTCAATTGCCGACAACAAAGCCAACATCCTGCTGTCTATCAACGCCATCATTATTTCGGTGGTGTTTAGCTCGGTTTTCAGCCAATACGATGAAAATCAGGCCATCATCTATCCCAGTTTTGCGATCCTGATGGTGAGCATGGGGACCATTGTCTTTGCCATTCTGGCCACCCGCCCAAAAGTAAATTCCATCAATTTTACCCGGGAAGACATCAAGCAGAAGAAAACCAACCTGCTTTTCTTCGGTAATTTTCACAGTATGAGCCTGGGAGATTATATGTGGGGGATTCAGGAAATGATGCGGGATGCTGACTATCTGTACGGCACCATGTCAAAAGATATTTATTTTCTGGGTGTGGTTCTCGCCAAAAAATTCCGCCTGCTACGCCTTGCCTACAACATTTTTATGTACGGCATGGGAGCAGCGATCATTGTATTTGCGCTGACGCTCTGGTTGGCGGGCTAAGCAAAGCGCCCTTAGGAGGTAGTGGCTTTTTGCCAAATGCTGCCAGGAGAATGACCAAAAATCTCCCCAGTAAATCAGTAGGGAAAACAGATTCATTTTTGTCGCTACAATACCAAGCCCAATTTCGGTTTGAAACGACTTACATTTGGCCAACTCAATTATGCACGCCACTCTCATCATCATGAATACATTTTTTCAGCGCCTTCCGATTTTTTTTATCCCCAAGCAAAAGCTGATTTACCTCATCGGCCTGCTTGTCTGTTTCGCGGCCTGCAAACAGGAACCACCGCTACCAGAATTGATGTTGACGGCTCAGCCCAATGAGGTACTGGCCCATGACACCAGCTTTCAGTTTGTCGCCAATCGCCCGGTAAGCTGGCAGCTCAGTGATAGCAGTCTGGCCACCATCAGCAGCGATGGCCTGTTGGAAACCAAAACAAGCTCAGGTGTGGTCTACCTCCATATTGCCACGACGGAAACGGATCAGCCCATTAGCCGCGATACCATCGCAATTCGGATCAGCAGCCGCGCCCCGGAACTCAACAAACTCCGCAAAGGCGGTGCGGTGATTTATTTGCGACATGCCATCGCCACGGTCGGTTCAGATCAATTCAATGTCGCACCGGGCTGGCATTTGAGCTGTAACAGCGATACCGCGCGCCAATTGGCACCGGATGGTCGCATCCAGGCGCAGGAGCTTGGTGCAGCCTTCAAAGCGCTGGAGATTCCCATTTCCCAAATTTATGTGAGTGAATATTGCCGTTGCATCCAAACCGTAGAAGAAATGGGGCTGGAACTCCCCTACCAAACCGAAGAAGCCATTACTTACTACGTCTATGACGAGGCACAACGTCATCCAAATACACTGGCTTTCATCAATCAATTGGTGCCCGGTGATCAAAATATTCTGGTGGTGTCTCATTCATGGGGGCAAGGATCTTTCCTGCCCGGTATTGCGCAGGGTTTCTCCGCTACCTTTGTGCCAGGTAGTGGTGCAGAGCCGGATTACCGCACCATGCTCAGAGATGATGAGTGGCGGGTGCTGGTGGAATAAAACTTAGAAAACCCAGCAGATTCGCTCAGGAAGAGTTGATTCTTCGCCTTTTCACTGCAATTCTTCTCATCACTCCTTCATCGCCCAGATCATCCGCTTGATCAGGGTGATGAAGATCAGCACAGTCATCAGCCCAAAACCACCACCGAAGAGCCAGGGAAAAAAGCCTCCTTCATCCATGGCGATGTAAAGCATCACCGCCGACACACCGCCAAAAATTAAGAGGCCAGCGATATAATTCTGAATGGGTGTGTTTTTGATTTCAGCTTGTCGTTCCTCTTTGCTCTTCGCTTTGTATTCAGTCTGAGAAATTCTGAAAATCTGTTTGGCAAGAGACATTTTCTCCCGCACACTCAGTCGCAGTTTGCGCCGCGAATCATACTCGCCCGTGTAAGGCACATCCTGAAGTGAGAAAAATGCTTCCAGCTCCTGCTCGATATAGTAGGCCACTGCTGAGGTTTGTATTCTCCGCAGAATGCACACCGTTTCTTCTTCCCCTTTTCGTTTGCCATTCACTGAATAACTGACAGAAATCCGCCTGTCTGATTTGCGGATGACGTGCTCCTGCACGAAAAACTGTTCAAAATCCGTGGGGAGAAATGCTTTCGACCGGGCAAAAATGCGCGGGATGCCATATTCGACCCTGATCATCCCCTGACGAAATGTAATGATCTGATGCCGAAAGACCGAGACAAGCAAGAGGATTGGACTGATCACAAGCACCGTCAAAATGACATAGGTAATGGGATGGTGATTCAAACTGCTCCACATCTCCTGCAATAAGATCGCCATGATGCCTTCCACGAGCAGAACACTGATGATGATGCCCCATTTGCTCCGATGCTTTTTGAGTCGAATCACTACCTCTCCGGCCTGTCTGGATACAATCAGTTCTTTGGGTTGATCCCAAATTTGTTTGTGAAAACGGTCTTCCGGATCAATGACATGGCGCTGGATGTGGTATTCTTCACCACATCCCTGGCAGGTGATGACGCCACCATCGATCTGAGGCAGATCACGCGAACTTACCTTATGATTACAGGAAGGGCATTGCAGGTCCATACACAGGCTTTCCTTTGGGGATTCAATATCTATTCAAGGAATGACGATCACAATTACATGTATGTAAAATTGTCATGAATGAAAAATGGACCGCAGACCATCTAGGTCCATTGATTGAGAAATGAAGACGATCGTAGATGATCTGTCG
>JBCBZF010001074.1:0-2457 GCA_039815525.1 Bacteroidota bacterium
CCTGCGTCTGCTCCGCCAACCCCCGAAGCGTCAGCCCCGCCTGCCGCGCCGCGTCCTCCGACGCCGCCAGCCACAGCTTCGGCTCACTTTTGGCAAGCCAAAACGTTCCAGATCCCCCACCAGCACCTTATTCAACAGAAACTCGGAAATACGGGTGTCCAGTCGTTTGAAGGGGAGTCCGTATTTCTCTTTAAAGAGATCAGAAGGAATCCCAAAGGTATATTTCGGAAGGAAATAATAGCCCCTTCGCAAACTGATGAAAGCTTTTTGTGCATTGCGGGCAGCATCACAGGCAATATCACAACCTGAGTTACCCGCTCCGATGATCAACACCTTTTTCCCTTGAAAAACCGCAGGATCTTTGTAGTCAAAACTGTGAATGATCTCTCCGGTAAAATCACCAGGAACAGATGGCATATTCTTATGCCAGGTAATTCCGGTAGCGCAGATCACACCAGCATAGATGCGTTTTGACTGATCATGAAACGCTACTTCCCAGATATTGTCCACGGGCTTCACGTCTCGCACCCTGGTATTAAAGCAGATGGTCTGGGTTAATTGATGAAAGTCTGCAAAGTCTTCCAGGTAGGCCTGTACCAGCCGATGGCTCGGATAGTCAGGATAGCTTTCAGGCATGGGGAAGTCCTTGAAGCCAGACAAGCTGCGGGAAGAGATAAAATGGGCGGATTGGTACATGGGCGTATCTTCCCGCTCGATGTCCCAAATGCCACCTACTTTGTTGCCAGCATCCACCATTTCGTACCCGATCCCAGCTTGTCGCAAGGCTGCGGCAGTGGCAAGTCCCGCTGGACCAGCACCAATAATCAGATAGGGTTGCATCACACTTGCATTCTTTTGAACCATGATTGGGACAAACTTAGGGGTGGATGTTGCCAATCGGTGTGATATTTATCAATAAATGCCTGATCGGATCCGACTCAGGGTTTCGCGCGAAATCCCCAAATAGCTGGCGAGATGTTTACTGGGAATGTGTTGGATCAGGTGTGGCTCCTGCTGCATGATCAGGCGATACTTTTCGGCTGCACTCTGTGTTTGGAGCATCAATAAGCGATTTTCCAGTTGTATGGTGTACTGTATACTGAAATAATTGACCACTTTCTCCAGTTCAACAGACTGATTCCGTTTGTCCATCAACTGCTCATAAGCAATTTGGTACAAAACCCCATCGCTCATCATGTCAATGCTCTCATAGCTGGGAACATTTGAAAAAAAGCTGATGTAAGAGGTGATAAATTCGTCCTGAAAACCAAACCAGGTTGTGATTTCATTGCCGTCTTTGACGAAATAGGACCGGCTCATGCCTTCGATTAAAAAGTACAGATGACGGCAAATCTGCCCTTGTTTGAGTAGAAATTCTCCTTTCTTCTTCTCCACCCTGACGAAAGAAGATTGAATCAATCGAAGGGAGGCCTGACTGATAGAAGGAAAGCTTGCCTGGATGTGTCTGAGAAGTCGGTCCATCCAATCAAACTACGGAAAAATCTGTAAGCGCATCATGGCCAAAGGCCCTGTATCACAAAGGAACGGCCTTCAATTCTCCGCTTTCAGATCGCCAGATTTTCATCGGTAAGCTTTGTACCCCGGTTTTCCTCATGATTTGATAACAAAAGCTCTTTTTCCAGTCAGGTCTATTCCGATCAACCTCCAGAACAGTAAGCTTTTTGTCTTGTTGGGGAAGTTGTACGTTTTGTCCTACTCCCTGAATCAGCAAGACTTCACAATCAAAAGCATCAAATTCACGGTGTAGGCGTCTGTTGCGTTGTTGCTGGTTGATGACACCAGCGAGCAGTAAGCCAATGCTCCCCAGAATGATGTACATAACAATGTCAAGCATTGCGCAAAGGTTTTCAGGTTTTATCCTACTAAGCTATGAAGGAGTCTGATAGGACTTGCAATCATCAATTTATGTAAAAACAGTAGCATACCAATTCGATTATACAGCGAAATGCATGCCTCTCCATCAGGAAAAGCATGCATTTCGCTAACCAAAGGACTCTGTATCGTTTAGCGACGTCTTGCCTTGTGGGCTTCCGTCAGTTCTGCTTTGGTCAAAAACGAATCGCCGTCTTTGTCGATGCGGGCAAAGTCCCGCTTTAGTGGGCCCTCCACTTCGGCCAGACTCAGTTTTTGATCCTGGTTTTTGTCCATCATTTGCATGATTTGATCAGGGCTGGGCGGCCCACCTCTTTCGCCTCTCTCTCCCCTTTCATCTCTCTGACCTCTGGGTGGCCGACCGTCGTTCTGACTCAGTCTCCTTTTGGCCTTGATCGAACAGCCTATCGACTTGGTTTGCGTAATTGGGGGCGTTTCCCCACGTTCCAGGGCAGCAATTGCGTCTCTGACATACTGCTTTTCTACATTCTGGGGAACATGGGCGTTGTCATCGATCGCTCCTTTATACCGAAGCCTTAGATTGTTATCCAGTAAAAACACTTC
>JBCBZF010000417.1:0-5906 GCA_039815525.1 Bacteroidota bacterium
CCCTCGGAGCGCTGACCAATGTTGCTTCGGCGGTCTTCATTGAACCATCGATTGCGGATCAGCTCAAACTATACTGGCTGGGCACTGGCTATGATTTTGAGAAAGGCATCATGAGTCGGACCGATTTCAATTGCATGATGGACCAACAGGCAGTCGACATTCTCCTGCATTCAGAAGTAGAGCTGCATATCATCCCTCATAATGTTGCCCTGGCCATGGAATTCAGCTATGCGGAATGTGAAGCCAATATGCGCGGCAAACATGGATTGGGCGATTTTCTCTGTGACCGCTGGTATCAGCATCTGGATGGCCTGCGCGTGAAGCGTTGGATCTGGGATTTAGGGATCGTTGGCGCCATGATTCACCCGGAATGGGCAAAGAGCGTGGAGATCACGACCTCAAAGGACAATGGCAGCCGGGTGATTCACTATTATCAGCAGGTTGACGGCGAAAAGATCAAAGCTGATTTTTTTCAGACGCTGGACGATTGGTGGGGAGAGTGAAGTATTTGACTGACAGACGCCCCCTTTATTCAATGTTTTCTTTGTAAGAAATCGTGTTCTTTCATCGGGAATCAGGCACTGGATCGGATTATCTTTTCTGTATTCGATTCACCTAAAAACCATTCAATACCATGTCTTACTCAAGGAAAGAAACCGATATCCACGGAAGGGAGTACCTTCAGCATTACGATGATGATGGCAACAAGACGGGCCATTCTGAAGCAAGGGAAGATATGTATGGGACTAAATACACCCAGCATTTTGACCGGGATGGCAACAAATCGAGCTATTCAATGCAAAAAGAAGATATCACAGGAACCAGCTATACGCAACATTATTCCAACGATAAACAAAAATCTGGCTACTCTATGGACAAGACAGATATCAGAGGGACAGACTACAATCAACATTATGATGAAAATGATCAGAAGTCTGGTTATTCGATTGAAAAAGAAGATACCTGGGGGACCTGGTTGTCTCAGGATTATGATGAAGAGTAGAAGGAAATAAACATTTGGTCCAAAAATATAGAGCCAACCTGATCTAGGTCGGCTCTATATTTTTCTTTACAAAGCATCGCTGAATTATGGACTTACATCATCCATATTCAGGGAATCCGCCGCAGCCGCATCAAAATCAATCGCTTTCAGCTCTCCAATTTTTGGAATAATCTGAATCAGGAAGCGCTGGTTTTTGGACTCATCCACCGGATCACGCCCTACTCCACCTTCTCCACTACCGGAGATCATCACTTCCACGCGGTTTTGATCAAAACTCAAGCCTTTTTCCTCCCAAAAACGATACAGCGATAAGGCTCTTTCGTAACTCAGTTCATAATTCCGGCTATAATCATCACTGGACGCCATTCCTTCAATCACCAGCAAATATTTCACATTGTCGTTAGGATCTAGTTTGTCCACCAGTCCTTGCAAAGCTTTACCTGCTTCCAGCAGGGTATATTGGTAGGAACCAGCGATGGTGTTTTTGCCCTTTGGAAACTGCACCTGCGTCCGCAGGACGTGGCGTTTGTAAGCCGGCTGATAGACGAAATAGCGTGGATCGAGTGATTCAATCGCCTTCTGAATTTCCTGGAGCTTTTTATACTCTTCTTCCATCACAATCAGACGCGCCCTTTCGGTATTAAGGTCCTGAATGAGAGAACTGGCATACATTTCTTCTTCGCTGAGACGACGCTTCAGGTCTTCCAAAGCAACGGATTGCGCATCTAATTCAAGGCTTCTCACCCGCAGTTCATCTTCGGTGCTGATCAGAGCCGAGGCCCGCACCTGAAAAAGCCGGTAACTCAGCACAAAAAGCGTCAGGGCAATGATGAAGAGGGCGGTCATCAGGTCGGCATAACTGACCCAAAACAAACGGCTGCTATCTTTTTTCATAATCTTTTGTCAGTGAAATGGAAGGAAAAAGAAAACAACCGGATCAACCACCGAGGGATTGAACCAAAAAGACGATGCCGCCGCCTATGCCCATCAGAAAGGCTGCAATCCCCGTGTAGACAAAGGTCTGCACAATCGGATTTTGCATGACGCTGCGGCTTTCTACGGTATTGAGGCGCTGGTCCAGTTTGGAAACGGTCTGCACCAAAATCGCCCGTGATTCATCTTCTTTGTTGAGGCGGTTCAGCAATTGAGAATTGATTTGAAAACTCTTCTCTTGAAGTGTCTTAATCTCGTCATTGATCTTGGCCAGATCAGTGCTCAGCGCCCGCGCGAAGGCTTGCGAATCACTGCCTTCCAGAGAAGCCAGGTACTGGTCCATCTTCACATAGGCAGACTTCGTACTTTTCTCCAGGGCACGAATGTTTTCGGACACCATGGTTTCCACCTGCTTGTCCATGTTTTGAAAACTTTCGCCCAACTTTCGGGTAAAAGCTTCCGCTTTTTTACTGTATGATTCGAGATAGTCCGTCTGCTTGTCGATCAGTTCATCATTGCTCCGAATCACTTTTCCAATCCCACTCAACTCCTGCTCTACCGAACGAATCTGTTTGAATACATCTTTCAGCTCCCGGAACAATCGCAGCGTATCTCCGAGAGAGGTATTCATTTGGTCCTGGTACTGCACAAAGCCACCCTGAAAAGCAGCCAGAGAATGACGCAGGTCTTTGATATTGCCCTGTACGGGAGCGGCTTCGGGATGAATCACCTGCGTACGCAGAAACTGAAAATAGCTTTCCATCCCATGATCGCGGTCTTCTTTTCTTTCCCGAAATACCTGATTGGCGCGTACCGTGAGGGCCAGACCAGAGGCAGACCCGATCATTCCGATCACAACGCCACCCAGGAAGGACTGAATCGCATCGGCAGAAATATCTTCATCCAGTACAATTTTGGCCAGACCGATGATCACTCCAGTAAAGGTTGCCAGCAAACCGATGTAGAGCGGTAACGGCAGATTGGTTTCAATGGCCGATTCCATTGAGTCTGACTTGCGGCTGGCGATGTGCTCAAGGCGTTCACCTTCGGAGGTGCCTTTGTTGCGGCGCAGATAGTCATTGGTCATCTGCAGGATGTCGCGAAAACCAGCACTGAAGCCAGGACGGTCTTTCAGCTGTGGAATCGCCACCGTACTGGCCGACATCACGTCTACCTGCTCGGTCTCCTGAATTTCAAGATTGGCATTGGAAGGAAAAAGCTCACCAAGGTGGCCGATGGCTTGCAGATTGCGGAGGAAAATCCAGATCTGAGCCACGATGATCAGACCGACGATGACGATTTCTGTGATGAAAATAGGATCCATGGGAAAAGGGAATGGATGAGTGAATGCGTTGTTTGTTGTCTACGCAGGTGCTGCAAAGACAGTTCCATGCGTAAAAAGCTGCCGTGCGTGCGAAAAACGAGTGATTTAGGCAAAAAATTGTATCAATACGGGAATGGGATTCCCGATTTGGGAAGGGGATCGGACGCGGTCCGATATGATGGCTTCATCATCTCTTTCAAAGGGATCGGACGCGGTGAGGTCGGACGCGGTGAGGTCGGACGCGGTGAGAGATCGGACGCGGTCCGATCCTACGGCTTCATCATCTCTTTCAAGACCATCTTGGTCACTTTGCCTAGCGCATTCCGCGGTAGGTCATCCTGAAAAATGATCCTACGGGGAATTTGATAAGATGGCAGACGTTCTTTCATCCAACTATTCAATGCCGCCAATTCCAGGGGACCGTTTTCCCCGACCACACTCATCCCCACAATTTCGCCCCACTCATCATCTGCTAAACCCACCACGCCACAATCTTTGATCTGTGGATGGGTCCGTAAAACTTCCTCAATTTCCAAAGCGGAAATTTTGTAGCCGCCGGATTTGATGATATCCACCGAATTGCGGCCCAGAATCCGATAGCTGCCCTAATTGAAGACCGCAATGTCACCAGTCCGAAACCAACCATCAGTCGTAAAGGATTCACGTGTCGCTTCTGGCTTCTGCCAGTATTCGCGAAAAATGGACGGGCCTTTTACTTGAATTTCGCCTGACTCACCATCTGCCACCAATTGGTCCTGCTCATCTACCAGACGCAAATCTACCCCCGGCAAGGGCAGACCAATGTGTCCCGGTCGTCTTTCACCTTGATAGGAGTTGGACACCGCCATGCCAATCTCCGTCATCCCATAGCGTTCCAGCAAAGTATGTCCGCTGATTTTCCGCCATTTTTCCAATACGCTGATTGGTAAAGCCGCTGAGCCAGACACCAGGAGGCGAAAGTCTTTCAATCGATTGGAAATATTTTCTTTCCCCCGCCCGGGTAGGCTCTCCCAATAACTGATCAGTTTGAAGTAAATGGTCGGTACGGCCATGAAAAGCGTCACATCACTTCCGAGCATGTAGCCAAACAGGTTTTCCGGATTGAATTTGGGTAAAAAGTGGACCCTGGCCCCAGACCAAAGGGCACAACTGACTACATTGACAATGCCATGTACATGGTGAAGGGGCAAAACACAAACGATTTGATCATCCATGTTCCACTCCCAAGCCTTTACCAAACAAGAAATCTGTGCTTCCAGATTGGCGTGGGTGCTGACCACACCTTTGGGACGACTGGTGGTGCCACTGGTATACAGAATCATGGCCGCCCGATCAGCAGACATGTCAGGCAACTCTTTCTCTTCGACCGCTTCAATCGGGAGGCGATGCAAGGCAACTTTCTCCTTTAAGGGCATCAGTTTTTTCCAGAAAGCACGATCGTACAACAACATTGTCGCTCCCGTGTCTTCCAGTACATATTCCAATGCTGGCAGTGGCGCATGCAAACTCAAGGGCACCGCAATGCCACCTGCCCGCCAAATGCCCCATTGAATCGCCACATAGTCAAAGCCCGGCGGCACCATGAAGGCGATCCGGGCTTGCTGTAAATCTTCTTTTTCGCCAAGGAGAAATGACGCAATCTGAGCGGACTGAGCCAATAGCTCACCAAATCGAAAATCCTTGCCGTCAGATGTAATCGCGATCCGATCCG
The DNA here is from genome assembly GCA_039815525.1 of Bacteroidota bacterium. Classification (GTDB taxonomy): domain Bacteria; phylum Bacteroidota; class Bacteroidia; order J057; family J057; genus JBCAWW01. Next base: position 4,972 of record JBCBZF010000417.1, read on the forward strand.
GCCATTGCTGTGCGCGGGAGATTATTTGCATGGGGAAAGATAAGGAGGAGCGAGCAAAGGGCAGCGAGGGGCGAGTCGTTTTGGGGAAGTCCAAACCAGAGCTCGCACCTCTCTCCTCGCTGCCCGCACCTCATCACAATCCCAATTCCGCTCTCAATTTCCGATCTGCCAGGCCATTCTTGCCCCAATAAGCCGACTGAATGCGTTTGTTGAGGCGGGCTTTGGTGGTCAGAGCACGGGCATTGCCATAAGGGCTGCCGGGATAGCTTTCATCCCAGCCCTGGATTTCGTACGGGAATGCTTTGTTGAAGTAAATAACCAATTGACGATTTAGGTCCGGGTATTTGATGATCAAACTTCTGGTTTTCTCATCAAATTCACCTTCTGCTTTGGCAAAGGAAATCTCGGCTTTTGCCGCGCCCAGGGGTGTATGCCGCAAGCGGCTGAAAAACATAGACGGAATCAACTCCACCTTACCCGTCGGAATGCTGGACGGATCAATGCGCAGACGGTTCCAGATTTCATCTTCCAGCATGGCTTTGGGCAGATTTTTCTGCACATCGCCTTCTCCTTCGAAATAGGAATACTGGCTAAAATCATAGCCTTTTTCCCGCAGATTCATTTGGGTAAAAACATGACCACACCATTCCTGAACGGAAGTCGACATTTTGAGAGAATGCGGATCTTTGTCAACATCTATGGGGGTAAAAACCGAATTCATGAGAGAATAAGGATAAATACCGGTCAGGAATTTCTTGGTGAAATTCAGTTTGAGAATCGGCACTTTGTCTGCGCCAGCGCGGGATGGATAATCAAGTTTGACCTGCTTTTTACGGGAAAAATCTTCGGTTACGAATACCAGTACGGCATGACCAGGATGCACTTCGCCATAACGGGATTGATCGAGGGTGTAGCTGGTCAGCTCGGCCTTGCCC
>JBCBZF010001264.1:0-1782 GCA_039815525.1 Bacteroidota bacterium
CGCATGCATTGGACGGGGTTTTTGCGCCGCCAGATGTTGCAGGGGCAAATCCTTGACATTGATCTGCCAGGCGTCATTGCCAAAAACGATGATGTCCAGCGTATCCTTGGGATATTTGCGCATCACCAATTCTGACAAAGCCATGGCCACTTTCTTGGCAGGTGTGATCCGATCTTCTCCATACAAAATCATGGAGTGTGAGATGTCAATCATCAAAACCGTCGCCACGGTGGTCTTATGCTCTTTCTCCCTGACGGTCAAATCACTCTCCGTCAGACGAAAATCATCGATTCCGTGGTTGATCTGCGCATTGCGGAAGGATTCCGTAAACGCAATGTTCTCCACCGAATCGCCAAACTCAAATCCTTTGAGTTCACTTAATGGCTCATCACCAAATCCCACCTGAGGGGTTCGGTGGTTGCCACGTCCTGCCCGTTTGAGTTTCCCAAAAATTTCTTCCAGCGCCCGCTGGCGGATGCTCTGTTCTGACTTTCCGGTAATGGCAAAATTGCCGCCACCCGGCTGGTCCTCTTCAATGTAGCCGTGGCGCTTCAGGTCTTCGATGAAATCGCCCATACCGTACTCATTGTCAGTCAGTTGATACTGACGGTCCAGTTGGTTCATCCAATTAAGCGCCTCGGACACATCGCCGGAGGTGTAAGTCAAAAGGTCCAGAAAAATTTTCAGTAAACGCTCGAAGGGATCTCCTCCGTCATCCTGGGGGACAAAGTTTGAAAAACGATACCCGATCATATATGTAAACTACAGATGTTATCCCGGATAAAACGGCCTTGCCAGATCAGGGATCTGCCAAGGCACAAATTGGTGTTTGTCCGAGTTTGGACCAGCCGCCGGCGGTAACCAGCGACATCCGGAACGGATCCAGACTCTTTCATCCTCAAAATACGAAATTTCAAGAGGAAAGGGTCGATTTATTTTTTTGTACCTTTAGTCCAACACAATTTCTATTCGGACTTTCACAACCATCTTGACATGACTTTGTTTTCGTCTCTCCTCTCCAAGGGCTTTCTATTTTTAAGCCTGATACTCCTTTGTCTCAACATTTCTGCGCAACACGGTCTGATCCCAGTCTCCGCTGATATGTTGCAGATTCAGAAACATCCTGACTTTCCAGAAGCTGATGCCATTATGCTGCTGGATTATGGGGCAACCACAATTGAACAAGGTCCCCAGGGATGGCGATTTGCCACACACCATACCAACCGTATCCAAATTCTGAGCGAAGCGGGAAAGGAAGAGGCAAATGTCCGGCTTGTATATTATACCAGAAAAAACGCTGAGCTCGTTGCCAATGTCTTTGCAAGCATCTACTATCTGGAAAATGGCCGGATGATTACCAAAAAGCTCAGCCAAAAGGACATCTTTCGGGAAAAAATCAATGATGATTATTCAGTCGTCTCTTTTGCTTTTCCCAATGCCAAAGTTGGTGCCATTATCCAATATGAATTTGACCGCTATCAGGAAAACATCACTTCTATCGATTGGTATTTTCAGGGAGATTTACCTGTACTGAAAAGTCGGTACAGTTTTCTTTCCAATCGGTATTTTGAGTACTCATTCATGTTTCAAGGGCTGTGGAATGACAAATTGGAACGGAACGGAGGGGTATGGGTCATGCGAAATCTACCAGCCGCCAGGGAAGAGTCATATGTCAGTAATCTGCGGAACTATCAACCCAAGATGATGGTCCAGATGTCTAAATACCTGGATCAACGTATCAATAAAGTGGTCAACTTTTTGAATTCCTGGGATCAATTGACC
>JBCBZF010001304.1:0-1599 GCA_039815525.1 Bacteroidota bacterium
ATACAAGGAAAATGTGGTCGGATACATTCAGGCTAAGAAAAATCCCTTTACCGACATCGTTCGCCCTCTGATAAATGGCGCACGTACAGAAACAGAAAAAATTCAACGAATCTACAATCATGTACGGGATCGCTTTAGCTGGAATGGAGCGTATCAGTTTGCCACCAAAAACAAAGTGAAGAAACTGTATGAAGCCAAAACCGGGAGCAGTGCTGAAATCAATCTGGTGCTGACCGAGATGCTGGAAGCAGCCGGTTTTCGGGCCAATCCTCTGTTGATCAGTACACGGGGACACGGTCAGGTAGTTGATCTGTATCCCATGATCAGCCAGTTTAATCATCTGGTGTGTTATGCGGTGGGAAAAGAAAAAACCTATTTTCTTGATGCCATTTATCCCAATCAGCCATTTGACCTTTTTCCTGCCGCCAATCTCAACGGCAAAGCCTGGTTGCTGGATGAAAACAAGCCTCACTGGGTCAATATTCCCACCAACTTTTCCGATGAGGAAAATATTTTGGGCCAGGTGAAAATGCATGCTGATGGGACAGTCGACGCACAGTTTTCGATGGACGCCAGAGGCTACTCAGCCTTCAATTACCGTCGTTTGATCAATGGAAAAAGTCAAAAGAATTTCCAATCAGAGCTACTTAACCAAAAGCTCGACCTTACAGAAGACGCTTTTGATATACAAGGGTCATTGAAACCGGACGAGAAGTTATCAGTACAATTTTCCTTTGAGGATCAAGAATTGGCTTCTGCCAGCGGTGATTTTATCTATGTCAGTCCCATGCTCTTCTTTGGTGAAGAAAAGAACCCTTTTCTGCAAAAAGATCGCTTTTATCCAATCGATTTTATTCATCCAAAAACCTATCGTTATTCCATCAGCTACCAAATACCTGAAGGATTTGAAGTAGATGAGCTTCCGGAGTCCAGTCGCATGATTTTACCAAATCGAGACTTGACCTTCGAATTTCAATGTCAACAAATCGATTCATCTACGGTACAGGTGATCAGTAATTTCGCCATCAAACAACCTTACTATTCTCCAGCTCAATATCCCAATCTCAAAACCATGTTCGATCTGCTCATCGCCAGGCATGGCAGCCAAATTGTCCTCAAAAAGAAACGCTAATTGTCAACCACCCATCAAAAGAACATATCATGAAAACCACCGGATTTTTTGTCTGTATTTCTTTTTTCCTCCTCTCAATATCCATCAATGCCCAGAATTATGCTGCCGGATCCATTCCAGCTGAATTGAAGGAAGATGCACATGCGGTGATCCGTGATGCACGCACCGAAATTGAAATTATCCATGCAGGTAAGGCAATCCAGCGGGAATATGAATTGATGACAGTTCTCAATGCCAAAGGCAAAAAGCACAATGGTTTGTTCATGCACTATGATCAGTTTCACAAAGTGCTCAAGATGGAAGGGAATCTGTATGATCGATATGGCAAAAAGGTCAGGAAGCTAAAAAAATCAGACATTGCGGATATCAGTGGTTCGGGCTCCTCCATTGCGACCGACGACCGATTCAAAACGGCAAAGCTGAGCCAGGAATCCTATCCGTTTACGGTCGAATATACTGGAGAACAT
>JBCBZF010000675.1:0-4121 GCA_039815525.1 Bacteroidota bacterium
CTTTCAACTTCAGGCGAAATGTGAATACCGAAGGAGAAGAAGATGCACGGGTACAAATTCATAAGGGCACCATCGAGACCAAATGGAACATCAAAGATCGTAACTCAATCAATGCCCGATTGGAACTAGCCGGTTTAAATCAGGTCGGCGCACCGGGTTTTTCTGCAGAATATGAGTTGAGAGAAGGCTTACAGCCAGGTTTCAACACCATCTGGCAGGTCTTTTTTAATTGGTATCTCCTCTCAAATGTCGAACTGAATCTTACGTATGATGGTCGCAGTGCGGTAGAGACGCCGATGATACATACTGGCCGAATCCAGGTACGTGCATTCTTTTGATTCCATTTGTAAATTTGCAATTTGCGAATGATAGAAATGGATCGTGTTTCCACCAAATGAGGGAAAGCATGCGTTGAATTGTCTATTTCATAGGGGAGAAGCAAAAAGAAACAGTCAGTATTTCATTCGTTCTCTTACAAAAACTTCCGAATTCTTACATTTACCTGCGAAAAGCTGATTTCAGGAACTCGCGCATGATTGTATATTCGGACCGTATCCAAACCATCACCTATGCAAAGTGTTCTCCTTCTCCTGGGAACAGTGGGATTTTCCTTTTTGCTGAATAAAATCCTGCTTCGATTTTCGAAAAACTTTGGCGTTGACAGTCGCCAAACGCAACAGAACTGGGTTCGTTGGTCTACTGCTGCCAAACCGACTACGGGAGGCATTTCGTTTTTCATTACGTTTTTGCTCGGCATGTTGGTCCTGCTGATCGTTCGGCCAGAGCAAACTGCCACTTCCAGCCCATACCTGGCATTGCTGTTGAGTGCGACCATGGCTTTCCTGGTTGGATTCGCTGATGATGCCTATGGAACCCATCCGAGTCTGAAATTCCTCGGACAGATGATGTGTGGTGCCATCCTACTATACTTTGGCATTCGGATTCACTTTTTTGAAATGGTGAACCCCAATTTATGGTTTATGGATTATGCACTGACCATGTTTTGGGTGGTTGGCATCATGAACAGCCTCAACATGCTGGATAACATGGACGGCGTAACCACGACCATCGCGACTTCTATCGCCATGGTTGGCCTGATCATGATCACTTCTCTGGAAGGCTTGTCGAATATTTTCTATGCAGTGATCGCGGTGATCGGAGGCTTCGTGGGATTCCTGTTTTGGAATTGGAAGCCTGCCAAAATTTATATGGGGGATACGGGTAGTATGTTTGTGGGGATGATTCTCGCTTTTGTGGGAATTGAATATTTCTGGAACATTCCTGCTTCCCCGGATAATATTTCTCATATCCGTAAAGGGCTGATTCCGCTGATGGTATTTCTGGTTCCCATCATGGATACCTCCTTTGTTACCTTTGCCCGGATCGCCCGCGGTGGCAGCCCTTTTGTGGGGGGCAAAGATCACCTAACCCATCATCTGGTCCACATCGGGGTACCAGAAGCTGGCGTACCTCTCCTGCTGGGTGCAATCTCCCTGATTTCTGGTGGCCTCACCATTTTGGTGTACAAGCTGATTCCGGAATGGAGTGAATTCTAGTCCCTCTTGTTTGGCATCTATCCGGTGATGCTTTTTTGCCTGTTTACCTATCTCTATCGTCGCGGAGCGCGTTTATCTCGTCTGAAAGATCTGATGGCAGAGCGGGACAAACTGCGTGAGGAGCGCCGTACCCAAACTGAACAGGAAGCAGCCCGGATTCTGAGCAGTCCAACCCACTGATGCGGATTGTATATGTCCAGCAGCTATTGATTTTACCGGGGATGTCCGGCAACCAACGTTGTTGGGACATGGCCCAATCCTGGGCACGTGCAGGACATGATGTACATTTTCTGACGTCCGATGCGCACTTTCCTCCTACTCATCCCTGGAAAGGCGGTGGCCAATTTGAAAAAGATGGCATCAAATTGCAGGTCCTCCCGGTCCCATATGATCATCAGATGGGCTTCCTCAGAAGGTCAGTTTCCTTTGTGGACTTCTATCGAAAGGCTCTCGCTGCTCCTTTGTCATTTTCCTCTCCAGATGTAGTTCTGGCTTACACTGCTCCATTGTCGGTAGGGGAATTGGGCCGCAGACTAGCTGCCAGATGGAAGTGCCCCTTTGTATTGGAAGTAGCGGATGTATGGCCGGATGTTCCGATTGGTATGGGGATTTTACCACAAAAAGGCCTTGGGAACTGGTTGATCGGACGCAGTGAAAAGATCTATCAAGCCGCCAGACACATCATGTGTTTTTCGGAAGATATGCAAACCCAGATTGCCGGTCACGGGGTTGAAATGAATAAAATAAGGGTCGTCCATAATGGCGTAACCTTAGACCGGGTGCCCTTTCAGGCACGTCAACAGAATGGAAAAACAGAGGTTTTATACGCCGGAACCTTTGGCAAAGCCAATGGGGTAGGGCAGATTGTTGAGGCGGCAAAAATCATATCTGAACAAGGTCGCGATGACATTCATTTTCGGCTGATTGGAGATGGCAATGAAGCCGCGATGGTCAAAGCGCGGATCGATTCCTTGAAATTGAAGAATGTTTCCCTGCATGCGAAAGTGCCAAAAGAAAAAGTCGCTTCAATCCTGGCTGGAGCCGATATTGGTCTGATCAGCTTTGCGCCATTTCCGGTTTTAGAAGCCAATGCCGCGACCAAGTTTTATGACTACCTGGCATCGGGCTTGCCCACGGTAATCAATTACCAGGGCTGGCAGGCGCGTTACCTGCGCGAATATCAATGTGGCCTTTCCTGCGTACAGGGCGATCCAGAAGCCTTTGCCGGGGCGATTCTACGTCTCGCGGATGATCCTGCCCTACGGAAACAGATGGGGCGGAATGGTCGCCGACTGGCGGAAGAACAGTTTGATCGGAATATCCTTGCGGTAATAGCTTTGCAATTGCTTGAACAATCAATTGCAAATTATCATTCGGTCTCTCCTCATTAATTTCATCCTTTTTTTCCAATACCAATACCCAATCATTGCCACGCTTGATTTCACCGGGCGGATCAAAGCGACACAATTCATCTTCTCCTGAGAAAGCTGCTGGCTGTCGGCTCCCATCCTGCGGATTGAACCCATGACTGTCAAAATTCTGAAAATCGAGTTTGGAACGGTCAATGACAATTTCCTTGCTAGTGGGCGTATACACCAGACTATAGCCTTTACCAGAACAGGTAACCAATTTTCCGGCTGGATCATTGGGATTTTGGGTGATGATGTCCAGATCGGGTTTGCGACTAAAGAAATCCAGTGAAAGCATGAGCTGTTTTGCATGTTTCATTTCGTTGGCCCCTTTTAGTTCGAGTGCTTCTTCCCATTCAATTTCGTTATGAGTGGTCAGGGGTAAACTGGGATTGCTGTGCTTGTGCATGATCCAGGCTTCATGCGCACCATAGGTGTGGCCGACGGCACCGGGGCTTTCAAAGGCTTGCCGTTTCGGTCGGTGATAAAACGCTGATCTGGATGATTCTTGATCGGCTGGGCAGAAAGATGAAACCCATAGGATAGAAGCAGGAAGAGAAGAGGTAAAGCTTTCATGTTTCGAATCTGCACGCTGCAATCAGCCTCCCCATCCCGTTGACAAATTGTTGGAGTCGATGGATGATCACATCCCTTTCCAAAACGCTTTCTGAATAATCAATGACCCAATCAAGCCCGACCGCCGAATGACCACCTCCGGCATAGCAATTCATGGACTCAATTTCTTCTATCAAGGCATCCCAACTTTGGTCAGGCTAACTACTGCGCCGCCAAGCTGGGTATTGCCGGTTTGGCCAATTGTCTTGCCGAGGAAGGTCGTGGCAAGAATATTTTTGTCAACACTATCGCCCCGATTGCCGCCTCGCGCCTCACCGAAACGGTGATGCCGCCGGAGCTGCTCAAGCACCTGAACCCGGAAGCGGTAAGCCCGCTGGTGGCCTGGTTGAGCCATGAAAGCTGTCAGGAAACCAAGGGCTTGTTTGAGGTTGGCGCTGGCTATATTTCCAAGCTGCGCTGGGAGCGGGCACAAGGCAACGTGTTTGCGTTGGGCAAGAAGTTCAGCATCGATGATGTTGCCTCGCGCTGGTCGAAAATCACCGATTTTACTGATGCCGAACACCCGACCAGCATCAACGAA
>JBCBZF010000799.1:0-3487 GCA_039815525.1 Bacteroidota bacterium
CCGTAATTATCCAGTCAGATTGTCAAAGAAGTTAGGCGAACTTACTCTCCGTAATCGACTTTATGGTGTTTGATATGTGGTTGTGGTGTTTTTTCTGTTACCCGGCCTTCTGATTTTTTTGTACTAAAAAATGGATCCTTCAGGAGAAAATGGCCAGACTTCAGAGAGTCTGTGAGTATGTTTTTTCTCTACCGTAAGGCCCGAATCTGGATGTTCCGAAACAAAATGGTGTCCCCATGATCTTGCAGCGCAATGCTGCCGCTTCTGGCAAGACCATAATCCGGAGTGTCCTTCCACTTGCTATTTGCCACTCGTTGCTGCCAATCCTCCGTCCAACTTTCGAATGCAAGAATTTTTTGTCCATTGAGCCAGTGCTCTACTCGTGAGCCATCTACCACAATCTGACTGTGATTCCATTCTCCAACTGCTTTGGTTGGCCGTGCGCTTGCCAGATGCATAGCATAATTTGATCCAGTCTTTTGCCATTCTTCCAGCGGCCCTGGCCAGCCTTCATCATCAATCAATTGATATTCAGGTCCGGTCAGATAGACGCTGTGATATTTCTCTGGATCATCTACCACATGATAAAAGATGCCACTATTCCCTTCTGAAGAGATTTTCCATTCAAGCTGTAAGGCAAAATTGTCAAAGGCCTGATCGGTGACGATATCGCCTCCTTTGCCAATTCCCATCATAACCCCATCCGCTAGAATTTCCCATCCACCCACTGACTCTTTTCCATAACAGTGCCAGCCATCAAAATTTTTCCCATTGAACAGAGATACCCATTCGGTTGAGAATGGAGCAGGGGCTGATGGAGGGGTCGTTTGTTGTGCATTTCTACAGCCTGTCGCCAACCAAAGCAGACAGAATCCGAATACAATGAATGTGAAAACAGTTCGGGCGGGGATTCTCATCACAATTTTTTGAACAAAATACTCAAGATGTGGTATTAATTCTGCCTCTCGAATGACTTTTGGCATTTTAAAGCCGACCTTTACCCTCAATCTTGCACTGCCACAGGAATGCGATAGGACAAGCAAAACCAGTGTAATAGATTGAACAACGATGCGCAAAGCGATTTTTGGATGTGCCTGGCTACTGCTTATTTGTGCAGGGCTGAATGGCCAAAACCTTCACGGTGTCGTACGTGGCACGGTTCAGGAGGTGGTGTCAGCCAACCCTCTTTCAGCAGTGTCTATCCGCCTGACCGACGGGCAGAAGAATTTCCAACTTTTGTCGGATAGCAGTGGAAGTTTTGTATTCCGGCAAATTCCAGTGGGACGATACGAGATGGACTTCCAACTGACTGGCTTTGCCACGGTCAATCAAACGGAGGTTTTGGTAACCACCGCCAGAGAAGTGGTCCTGGAAATCGAATTAAGGCCTGCTTACTACCAATTGGACGAGGTCATTCTTTCTCCGGCTGTTGAAAAAGGTGCACCCCGTAATCAGATGGCCTTGGTCAGTGCGATTTCGTTCGATGTGGAAGAAACCCGTCGTTATGCTGGCGGTTTGGATGATCCGACGCGTCTTGCGGCCAATCTGGCCGGGGTTTCTCCAAATCCATTTATTTCCGATAATATGATCTCCGTGCGCGGCAATTCTCCGCGTGGCTTGCAATATCGGGTTGAGGGAGTGGACATTCCCAATCCCAATCACTTTGCCCGGATCGGCAGTTCAGGTGGCAGTTTCACCATCTTCAGCAATCAGGTACTGGCTCGTTCAGATTTTCTGACCAGTGCCTTCCCGGCTGAATACGGCAATGCGACGGCGGGGGTATTCGACATACAGTTTCGCAAGGGTAACAGTCAAAAAAATGAATACACAGTTCAAGCAGGCGTACTGGGCATTGATCTGGCGGCCGAAGGTCCGCTGACCAAAAATAAAAATGCTTCCTTTCTGGTTAATTATCGCTTCTTCTCCTTGAATCTGATCAAATTGGTGATTGATTACCCCACGGCCACTACCTATCAGGATCTTTCTTTTAAGCTGCATCTGCCCACTAAAAAGGCTGGAACCTTCTCGCTTTTTGGGATGGGTGGGATCAGTGATCGTCCCAAACTGGCAGAGCGTGATCCAGCAGATTGGGAAAGAGATTTGGATCGTTTTGAGAATGTTCTGGCCTCAGATATGGGGATCATTGGCTTGCGGCATCAATTGGCGGTAGGCAAAAAGACGGTTTGGCAAACGGCAATTGCTGGTTCCTACGCAGCCTTGCAGGACAATAAAGATTATCTGGACTCCACCAGCTTTGCATTTCTTAGCCGGGAAGTCAATCAATACCAGCGCATCCCCATTACTTTTACCAGCTCACTACAACATCAGTTTTCGCCCCGCCACAGCAATAAAACCGGCCTGATTCTCACCCATACCTGGCATGATTACTTCCGGCAGAAGTATGATTTTGTAGAGGAAGAACTGAATACTGAAGCGGATGCACGAGGCAGTACCACTCTTTTTCAAGCCTATACTCAATCTCAGTTTCAGTTGTCGCAGCGCTGGATCTTGCAGGCAGGGGTACATTTTCTCCACTTCTTCCTCAATGATCAGCAGTCTGTTGAGCCGCGATTGGCGTTGCGGTACCGGATCAGCCCCCGACATCACTTGTCCATTGGTTATGGCCGACACAGTCGGGTAGAGCATTTCGGGACCTACCTTACGCGGCAGAATACCCGCGATGGTAGTTTTTTGCTCAACAACCAGCAATTGGACCTGATCAAGGCCGATCATTATGTGATTAGCTTTCAGGGGAGCCTGACGCCCAAAATCAGGATTCGTCTGGAAGCTTACTATCAGGGCTTGTTTGATGTTCCGGTAGAGGTAAATGGCACCTATTCTGTCGTCAATCTGGATGAATTAAATCAGCTCCGGGTGTTAGAAAATACCGGAAGCGCGACAAATAAGGGCATCGACCTTGGCATTGAACGATATCTCTCCAATGGTTGGTATGCAATGTTTCAGGGGAGTCTGTTTGATTCTCAATACACTGACGGTCAGGGGAATCAGTACTCAACCGCTTTTGATCTGGGCTATAAGGCAAATATTTTGGCAGGCAAGGAGTGGAAAACGGGTAAGAAGAAAGGCCGGAACAATTTACAGGGCGCCAATGTCACATTCTCCTTTCTGGGGGGACAGCCATACACTCCCATTGATGTGGCGGCTTCTATTCCCGTTAATGAAACTGTTTTGCTTGAAAGTCAGCCATTTAGTGAAAGAGATCCGGGTTTGTTTATTGTAGATTTGACCTGGACCATCACTAAAAATCATCCAAAATATACCGGAACCTGGGCCTTCATGGTGAAAAACCTCTTCCAAAGCCAGGCGCCCGAATATCGGACCTATGATGGTTTAACAGGGGATGTGGTGGAATTAAAGGGAGCAGCTATTATTCCTGTTATCAGTTATAAAGCAGAATTTTAGGGATGTAATATTTATGCCTAAAATGCACTTCCTTCCTTCGTACAACAAAACTAATTTGCAATCG
>JBCBZF010000995.1:0-2704 GCA_039815525.1 Bacteroidota bacterium
CAGGCCAAAGGCCGGGAAGATGTCGCCAATTCCTTGGTTTTACTCTCCGGCCGTTTCCACGGCTGGAAGCGAAGTATGGCCCTTGGCACCCTCTCCGACCTGGAACTCAACCGGGCCCGCAACAAAATCCGCTCGGCTTTGCTGAATGTGCTGGATGATTTGCTGGATGATTTTTAAACGGCTTGTAAGGCCAGATCTGGCAACTGCAACAACTGCTGGAGATAGACGCGCATGGCGCGGTGCTTGGGTGCGTCGAAACGATAATCAATGCAATTGGTCAGGTAGTGGCGGGCGAAGTCTTCGCTGAAATCAAAGGTCTGCGCCCAACGGGCCGCGGCTTCGGGGAGGTGCTGGACCCCCCAGGCCATGGCCGATTCCAACCGACTGATCTGCTGCGCAGACAAGGCATCCGGCCGATAGGCCCAAATGGCGAAGGCGAAGGAAAGCCCCGTCATCTTGCGCCATGCTTCAGAAAGATCGTATTGATATGCAAAGCGATCCCGAATGCGGATGGCCGTATCACCGATGACCACACCACCAGTGCTGCCTTCAATCCGGTTGAAGTGTTTCTCAGTCGGCAATTCGTATTGAACAGTTTGTTGCCAATAGGATTGGAGTAGAATACGGGCCAATCCATTGGAGGAGCGTGAATGACGGTCCAGAATGACACGTTCAAGTGATTGCACTGGCTGCTGAGAGAGCAGAAAAACTGACTCTACCGGACCGTTTCCGCCAATGCAATAGGTCGGCAGAATGCCGACTTTCTCAAAATTGGGTAGCGCCCCAACCGGAAGAAGACTCAGATCCACATCACCCCGATGTAGTGCCGCTGCACATTCCATGGGCGGCAACAAATGAAAGCGGGCTTCTTCCGGCTTGAAAAACTGGTCAAAGCCATCCAGAAAAGGACGGGTGTTGATGTAGGATACAAGGGCGACTTCCAACATAATCAGATGCTTACGTTTTCGAGGTGTTCGAGATGGCTGGTATCATTGAAGGAAATGAGTTCACCTTTTCCTTCCGGGCTCAAATTGACGATGCTCAGCCCTGTGTTTTTGTGGGAATAGGGCTCCATGTTCTGCATGCCAATCCCCATGAGATTGGACAGCAAAACGCGTAGTTGCCGACCGTGTGAGCACAAAAGAATTTTCGCACCTGGAGCGTGATGCACATGCAGATTGGCGAAAAAATCCCGGGCTCTGGCCCAGGCTTCATTGGGTGATTCACCCGCCTCTACTTTTGCATCCAACTGACCTGCTTTCCATTGCTCGATCATTTGCAGGAATCCATCATGCTGGTCTTTGGTCGGCGCTTTTCCTTCGTGAATGCCCCAACCAAATTCATTCAGGGCAGGGGTGATGTGTAATTGGTGACCTGCCGCTCGCCAGGGTGCCAGCGTCTGGTGGGTTCGCTTTAGCTCGCTGACATATACATGGTCAAACTTCTGCTCCCGATGAGCTTGAAAGAAAGCCTGAGCCTGTGATCTCCCTGTCGCATTGAGGTCTGAGTCAATACCACCTCCCTGCACAATGCCTTTGAGGTTGTAATCGGTTTGACCGTGCCTGACGAAATAAAGTTGTAGCATGATGTTGATAAAAAAGCCGCGAAGCTTCCCTCGCGGCTTGATTTATGCAATTTGTTCTTTTTGCGAAAAGTTTGTGACGACATTGTAAAGCGTATCCCGCTCAATGGCCTGGTAGCCCGCCGCTTCCACCAGATCCACCAATTGCTCAGTGCTCAAGGCTGGATTTTGGTCCTCAGCGCCAGCCATGGAATAAATCTTGGTGGTATCATCAATGGTGCCATCGACATCATCTACGCCAAAGGAAAGCGAAAGCTGGGCGGTTTTTTGCCCGATCATGGGCCAATAGGCTTTCACATGGTCAAAATTATCCAAGTAGATGCGGCCAATGGCGTAGTTTTTCAAATCCTCAATCACTGACACCTCGTCCAGGTGGGACATTTCATTGTTTTGATTGCGGAACTTCAGTGGAATAAAGGTCTGGAACCCACCGGTTTCATCCTGGAGTTCGCGCAGGCGACGCATGTGATCCACACGATGCCAGTATGCTTCAATGTGGCCATACAACATGGTGGCATTGGAGCGCAAGCCCAACTGATGCAGGGTGCGGTGTAACTCGATCCACTCATCCCCAGTACATTTGCCTCCAGCAATTTTGTCGCGGACTTCTGGATGGAAAATTTCGGCACCTCCGCCCGGAATGCTGTTCAGACCCGCTTCAATCAGTCTTTCTAATCCTTCTTTATAGGAGACTTTGCCTTTCTTGAAGATATAATGGTATTCAACCGGAGTAAGGGCTTTGATGTGTAACTCAGGACGGTAGGCTTTGATGTCGCGAAAAAGTTTTTCATAAAACGGCAGATCGTACTGCGGCAAGACACCACCTACGATATGCACCTCTGTAACTGGCTGTCCATCGTAGGCTTTGACCTGATCCAGCATTTCATCTCCGGTCAGTTCCCAACCATCTTCGCGCTTTTTGATTTTACGGGAGTATGAGCAGAAAGCACAGTCGTAGATACAGACATTGGTCGGTTCTACGTGAAAATTCCGGTTGAAATAAGTCTTTTTGCCGTGGCGTTTTTGCCGGATGTGATTGGCCAACATGCCGACAAAGGGTAAATCAGCATGCTCATAAAGATGGATTGCATCTTCGTCTGAAATGCGCTGGCCATCCAAAAC
>JBCBZF010000872.1:0-3134 GCA_039815525.1 Bacteroidota bacterium
ACCCGTTTGCGCATGCCCCCAGACAATTCCGCAGGAAGTTTTCCCATAATATCAGGTGAAAGGCGCACCTTTTTCAAACAGTGTGCCACGCGATCCCGGATGTCATTTTTTTGTAATTGCCGGTCCTCCAGAAGACGGATACCAATATTCTCCCAAACTGTCAAAGAATCAAGTAAGGCAGCGTTTTGAAAGACAACCCCAAAGGCCTCTAAAAGCCCTCTCCATCTCTTTGGCGTGAAATGAGCCGTATCATTTCCCTCGATTAAAATGCGACCTCTGTCAATACTTTCCAGCCCGAGGATGAGTTTGGTCAGAACTGATTTTCCAGAGCCACTTCCCCCTACCAGACATAAAATGCTTTCCGCCGCAATCTCCAGACTGACGTCTTCCAGAATTTGTTGCTTGCCAAAAGCTTTGCTGAGGTTGTGAATTTCAATCAATTCTCAATAGTTTTATTCTGAACAGAGCTGCTTTACAGTCTGCAAACTACGAGATGACGATATATGAGACAAACTACACTCGCCGGATTTCTGTTACTCCTCATTGCGGGTAGTATCCTGATTCCTGCCTGTCAGCACGATGCGGCACACTTGCAAAAAAGAGGAAGAGATCCCTGGGTATTTCGCTCTGTATTAGACGAAAAAGCCAGAATGTTGACCATTGCGCTTCAAGAAGATTTTTGGATAGCCTATGACGCCCAACACGCCAATTTATACAAGGTGTGGCAGGATGGCGTCAATTTGGATGGGGCTGTGTATACCACCCGTCACGGTCCACAACCTGAAAGCGTCGGCAATGCCTTCATGGAAAATGGAGCGGAAAGTGGTTGGTATCTGTCAACCCAAGCTGGCATGCAACGTGCAAAAATTGCTTTTAAAGGCCACCGCATGAAAAATGACCAGGTCGAAATTCGCTATCAACTGTATGGACCCGGCGGTGAGCACATTGAGGTGGTAGAGCAGCCAGAATACGTCAACAATCAATATGGTCAACCGGGTTTGAAAAGAAGCTTTAGCCTTTCCCATCAGCCGGATGATGTGACAGTTATCCTAAAGACAACAGTTGATGGAATTCTCAGTCCTGACGCGATCAAAAGTACAGGGGAGCTGAATTGGGGAGAAACTTCGAGTAGATTGTGGAAAGGCCGCTATATTCTGGGCGCTGACCTGGACGTGAAGCTGAATCCCAATGGGAAGACTTCGCTGGAGCAGTACTTTTTTGCCGAGCCAACGCAAGAACCGATGATGGTGGCTGGAGATGCCTCCGGGGGGCTGCACCCAGGACTGGTCCTGATTGAAAACAGCGATTGTAAGAGTTGCCATAATGAAAAAGTGAAAACCATTGGTCCATCTTATGAGGCCATTGCAGAAAAATATCGCAACACGCCGGCGCAGGTTCGGGCTCTCGCGAGCAAGGTCATGAAAGGTGGCAGTGGCGTGTGGGGTGAACAAGTCATGAGTGGCCATCCTGATCTGATGCGGGAAGATGCCATGGAAATGGTGCGCTACATTTTGGCATTGGATCAGGACGAAGAGCCTGACGAACGTGAAAATGCCATTTTCGAAACCCCTATGGCCTACATTGAATTTTCTGGCTCGCCTGAAGGGACTGAGAGAATTTCTGGCCTGGCAGTGAATGCTTACCAAATGCCAGAAGGTTCGATGGAACGTCTGCCGGATATAGAGGATAATCAGGAAGCCACGCGCTCAGGTCGTGCACCCTATATTCACACTTTTGGAGATGGGTTTGGACCCTTTCAAAATGATTTTGTCATTCATTACTCAGGCTATCTCAAAGTTCCCACCAGCGGTAACTTCGATTTCCAACTGGCCAGTGATGATGGTGCCAAACTGTACATAGATGATCAATTGGTGATCAACTACGATGGTTTACATGGCGCTTTTCCCCCGATGAATGGAGAACTTTTGCTGACGGCTGGTGAGCATCGATTCCGTCTGGAATATTTTGAAGGCAGCGGTGGCAATGTGGTGTCATTGCACTGGATTCCTTACGGTGGTGAATTTTTTGAAGTGATCCCAGAAGAGGCTTTTTCACATGATCCCAGGGAGGTGAAAGAGGCTGAGCCTTATGAAGCTTCTGCGAATGCAGAAGATGTGAGAATTGCTGGAGACAGCGCTTCTCTGAATGGGGTACATCCCAGCTTTGATCTTGCTACCGTTCGGCCACCTGATTTTCTGCCCCGCGTTGGTGGCATGGATTTCTTGTCAGATGGTCGATTGGTGGTGTCTACCTGGAGTGCTGAAGGAGATGTATTTCTTTTGGATGGCGTTACCACTGGCGATGCTGCTCAGGTAAGTGTCAAGCGCATTGGCACCGGGCTGGCCGAGCCCCTGGGGGTAAAAGTTGTAGACGATGAGATATTTGTTCTGCAAAAACAGGAGCTCACGCAACTGATTGACCA
Organism: Bacteroidota bacterium; assembly: GCA_039815525.1. Classification (GTDB taxonomy): domain Bacteria; phylum Bacteroidota; class Bacteroidia; order J057; family J057; genus JBCAWW01. The sequence goes on from JBCBZF010000872.1 coordinate 2,423, forward strand.
CGATGGGGATGATGTGGCGGATGAATACAAGACCGTCTGTAGTGGATGGAAAGTTTCTGCCAATTTCCACGAATTCGCTTTTGGTCTGGCATATCAGGATGGGCACTTTTATGCGACCCTTGCCACCGCTATTTTGCCAGGTGGTGCCAGCGCGAATCCGCAGATTCCCGATCGTGGGAAGGTGGTGAAAATCAACCGTGAAACCGGGGCCTTTTCCTTTATGGCGCATGGTTTGCGGACACCTAATGGGATTGGTGAAGGTGTGGATGGAGAATTGTTTGTTGCAGACAACCAGGGAGACTGGCTCCCGGCCAGCAAGATTGTTCACGTGCGGGAGGGAGCATGGTATGGATCGCGTTCGGTCGATTTTGACGGTACTGCCAATCTGGAGGAAGCATTGCCAGTGGTTTGGCTGCCACAGGATGAAATTGGGAACTCGCCCTCTCAACCTGCTTACCTGAATATTGGGCCATATAAAGGACAAATGATCCACGGCGAAGTGACCCATGGTGGCGTCAAACGGGTATTTGCTGAGAAGGTGAATGGACAATACCAAGGTGCGGTTTTCAGGTTTACCCAAGGATTGGAAGCCGGCATCAATCGCATGGCTTGGGGCCCAGATGGCGCACTCTATGTTGGTGGAGTTGGTTCTACCGGCAATTGGCGGCACATGATTGGTGAACTCCAAAATTGGTATGGTCTGCAACGCTTG
>JBCBZF010000836.1:0-3301 GCA_039815525.1 Bacteroidota bacterium
GCTATGACTTTGTGCTGGATGTGCGATCGCCACTCATTGATTCGGTGCCCAATCCCCTCAAAGAAGAGGTGTTGGATCGGGTTTCGCAATACTCAAGGTACAAATCGCCCCGGCATATATTATGTGCGACTCATTCGCAACGAAAACTTCAACATTCATGATTGGTTGAGGAGAAAAATTGTGAAACAAATTGACAATACATCTTTCTGCTGTTCCCCTTGGGAACAAAAAAGACAATACACGGATGTGTGACGATATGTAAAATGATTAGGCCCGCGGGGCCCTCGGGAAGGTCCTGTTAGCCGGCGCTACGAATGCCAGGGGGGAGATGTGATATGTAGCGGATGGTTTCACTTCGGCGACAAAGACAAATAAAAGGATGGAATTATCCAAATGTGTTTACGCATTTTTGGCAAAAAAGATCATCTTTATTGAAAATTTGTCAATGAGAGCGGTCGTACAAAGGGTACAATTCAGCAAAGTGGTGGTTGATGGGACCACCGTCGGAGAGATCGGACCAGGTCTGATGGTCTTGTTGGGGATCACGCACGATGACCAACAAAGCGACATCGACTGGCTGATCAAGAAGATCACCAAACTCCGCATCTTCAACGATAAAGCTGGCAAAATGAATTTGTCTGTGGTAGACGTGCAGGGCAGCATTCAGGTGATTTCGCAGTTCACACTCTTTGCCAATTCCCAAAAAGGCAATCGCCCTTCCTACACCCGTTCGGCGCCACCACCGATATCTGTCCCGCTCTACGAGCAGTTTCTCGCGACACTGCGCACGCAGTTTGATGGAAAGATCGCCACCGGCGAGTTTGGTGCCATGATGGAGGTCAGCCTGCTGAATGATGGGCCGGTGACCATTATACTGGATTCACGGCAGCAGGATTTTTGAGTCAAACCTCTGCTTCGACGACATGATGCGCCAAGTAGGGCCACAATACCTTGTGGCTCGATAAACAGTGATCATCCTGTGATGAAAAATATGTTGTGAGACAGCAGTATGCTGCCTCTATTGAAAATGTGAAGGTATCAGACATTTTCCTTTGGGTATTTGCGACTTTGCCTTCAATTTTAAGCCAAAAGAACATCCCCTCTGAAAGCATCCCGCCTCATATGGTTTCTCTTTGGATTTGGTCTGCTGATCCGCATTGGCTACGCCATGTTGCTGGGAGATGACATCCTGGCCGGTGATGCCACCAATTACCACAACAATGCCCTGCAGATTCGCTGGGGCGAACATTTCGGACCTTACTGGCCGCCGGCTTTGCCCTACTATCTGGCTGGCTGGATCTGGCTGCTTGGCGGCGCCAATTGGGTGATGACGCTGGCCATGCTTTGCCTCTATGCTGCCTTCTTTTTTCTCCTGCACACACTCCTGCCTACTCATTTCAAGCAGTCCCAACAAGCGATCATTCATGGGCTTTTTGCCATTTATCCGGGTTTCATTCACCATGCCGTCAGTCCACTCAGTCAACTGATGGCGGCGGTTTTGTTGCTGTTGGTGTGGACAGGTGTCCGGCAGGAGAAAATTCGGTGGTGGTTGGGCATCCCGTTGGGAGTTTTGATTTTGCTGCGGCCTTCGAGCCTTGTATTGGTGGCATTGGTTTGGCTGTGGCTGATCTGGCAGAGAAAATGGCTTGGTCTGGTGGTGAGTGCTGCCATTGTGTGCCTCATGATCGGCGGCTGGGTGCTGCGCGCCCATCAAATGACGGATCGCTGGATCTGGATCAATGACGCCAATGGCTATAATTTCTGGCTGGGCAACAATCCACAGACGCCCCTGTACAAAAGTTGGTGGCTGGGTTCGCATGACGAAAGTGATGATCCGCAGATGGCAGTTTTTTACCAGACCCGCGACTCCATCAAAAACCTTCCCCCCGCCCGGCACGCGTCATCCTTTTCCCAAAAAGCCCGCGCGCACATTCAGGATCAGCCGGGTTTATTTGTCTTGCGCAGTCTGAACCGTATCCGCGTTTTTTTTGCCTTCAATACCTATGTGGGCGGCAGTTGGCAGGGCAAAAACCGCTGGCTGGCGATGTTGCTACTGGGCCTGGACGCGCTTTGTTATCTCTTGCTGATGAGCGGCTGGATTCTTTTTTGGCAAAACAAACGTCTCCACTGGATGATTCTGGCCACGGTTCTGGCCTACGCCCTCCCCTATTTCCTGGCCTTTTCCCATCCCAATTATCATCTGCCGCTGATGGGGTTGATTGCACTGGCCACAGTCAATGATTGGACGGACATGTCCCGAAAGAAGTTGATCAGTCAGATCAAAAAACGATGGCTGCTCCTGCTGCTGTTAGGGCTGATCCAATTGGAATGGGTGTGGTGGATGATGGGGTGAGATTCGCCGCATTTTATGCCATGACTTGGGTATATTCAGACATAACAACTATTCCTCTGGGGCCAGATTCAATTAGCGTTAAATCTGACTGAATAGGGTTGAGGGACGATGAACGTGAACTGATTGAAAGCTGATGCTACATTCTGGAAATAGATGAATCGTATAAAAGACATGCTCTTGCCCCTCGGGATGGCCTTCGGGGTTGCTGTCATAGGATGGGTGATGTTTTTCTCCCAACCTGTAGAAAGGTACCCTGACAAACAATATAATTCTCTACACGATAGAAATCGAAGCTGGTTAGAACCGGTTTTTACGGCGATGAGGTTCAGTGGGAGAGTTTCTAGTACTCGTTCGACCAGAACACTTGGTAGCCACAATGACACTGAAAAGATATTTTTCTCTTTACATGAGACTTCGATTGTTCAATCAGTTGATCTTGGTTTCCTTCAAATTTCCCGTGAGAAAAGAAGCCATGTCTTGGCTCATCCGTCAATGATAACGGAAGGGGGTAAATACGTACCCTTCGCCCTTAGAAAAGGAGATTTCATTCGAAATGAAAAAAAATGAAGCAAATAGTAATTTATCAAGTTGTTTTAATCCTACTAGGGCTAAACTTTTCATGCTCAAAGAATAGTAAGACCGCTGTAACAAAATTTAAATTGTACGCAGTTGATTTTAAAATGAATACTGTGATCGCTCTGTCGGGAAAAGATGTAATGAACCATTCATCAGTTTATGTTGTTAATAAACTGGATCATAAAGACCTGTCAGAAATCACACTCTTGCTCACCTCACTAAAGCTTGCTGAAAGGGAGACCACATTAGATTGTAGACTAAAATGTGATATTCAATATTCAAATGGGAATTTGGATATAATTGAAGTCGGGTCCAATCAAAGAGTCTGGAGAAACGGAGTATCTTACAAACCAAATTCACTTCTACTAAAAC
>JBCBZF010000411.1:0-5968 GCA_039815525.1 Bacteroidota bacterium
CCATTGCGATGGGTTGATTGGTTTCCTGATCTTTGATTTGTCCACGTAGGCTGTGCGCAAACAGACCATGGCAAGCCCACATCAGCAAGCTGAAGCAGAGGAAGAAGTGTTTCATTTTTTTGTTGTAAGAAGAGGCGGGTGAAGGTGTCCTAAATGGGGGAGGGGGGAGTGAGGGTTGACAAAAAGCTATGTCAAAATCTTATGGGAGAAATGTATTTGAAGGTATGAACAAGGGAAGAAATCGGTCCTTGATTGTGAGTGCGCGGCCGATGATGCCAATATCCAATATTTTGTCAAAGGATCATCGACCGCACAAACCATTACATCAAGCTTTTTGCTTCCTTGGCCAGAGAACCACCCAGATATGGATCGGTCGCAAAGGCTTTTCGGATCAGTTTTTTCCCCTCAGTCACTTTGCCGAGTTTGATATTGACCAAACCTGCGAGCAAAGCACGTTCTGCCTGCTTTGAATGGGTAGACATGGCTACTTGCATGAATTCCTGTGCCGCTCCAAAATCCTTTTTGGCATAAGCAATACGGGCCATCATCAGGTTCACATCGATGTTCAAAGGACGGGCATCATATTCTTTGCGGGCATATTCTTCCGCTTTTTCTACATTTTCTTCCAATTCCAGGTACACATTCGCATATTCCAGATTCATCACGTGGCCACTTTCCTCATCATCGGCCAGCATAGATAGTACATCAGTGGTGATTTTCTGGCATACTTCCATATTGCCTTCCGCTTTGTTCAGACGGGCCAATTCTTCATAAAAACCAACTTCAGGAATGATGGTACAGGCTTGTTTGAAGTATACCTTGGCAGAATCAATCATACCATTCTTTTCAGCGATTCTTGCTTTGGCGGCAATGGCGAAAGGATATTTGGGGCGATCATACAGGATGCGGTCATATTGAGCAGAGGCTTCTTTGAGTTTGCCCTGCTTTTCGTACAAATTACCCAGATTCAGACGACACCAGGCGGATTCTTCATAACCAGGATAGCCAGCAGATACGGCCATTTCCATGGCTTCAATGGCACCCTGATTGTCTCCGTGAATTTCGCGCAGGTAAGATACCCGGGAGTAAGAACGAAGATCTGGACGAATAGACATCATTTTGTCAGCTGCTTCAATCGCTCTGTCATATTTTCCCAGTTCTACATAAGCGTCCACCAGTGCACCGTATATCTGCGCATTGTGGGGATTGATGGTGATGGCTTCTTTGGCAACCACCAGGGCTTTGTCAAATTGATGAAGAGACAATAAAACGGAGGCTTTCAGGGCCAAAGCCTGAAATTTTTCATCCCGCATGGCAGTTTGACCCAACACATCATCCAATACTGTCAGTGCCGCAGGATAATAATGTCCGTGCTCACCAGTGGCGCGGGCTTCCAGCATAAATAACTGAACCAATTTCAGATGTGATTTCATGTCTGTTTCATCTGCCCAGATGGCATTTTTAAGATCGGTGTAGGTCTGAGAAACCTTCATTCTTTCTTCATCTGAACCGATAGACGCATTGCGTTCCAGCATGGTCGGTAGCTGCTTTCTCTGGGGCTGATTTTTTCCATCAACAGAAACACAAGCGGAAAACTGGGCAGAAATGAGGACTGCTATCAGAGCAAAGACGAGAGTCGGGATGCGAAAATTTTTCATGAGATCGGGATGTTCTTGTGTAAAAGTTTGTTGTCGAAAGACATACGGGGAAAGGCATGTCTTCAGATTTATGAACAGGGAATTTTTTTCAAAAAAAAGATCGGGGGAGGCATGTGGCCCGTCGACCACACACCGCACCCCGATACTCAATCGGTTATTCTTGTTTGAGAAGTCGCTTGGTGATGCTCTGCTGACTGTCGATTACCTGTACCAGGTACATGCCATCGGGCAGATCTGAGAGATCGAGGTCATACTTCCAGTTGTCAGCGCCGGAGAAGAAGTTCAATTGACGGACCACAGTCCCGACCTGATTGAACACCTGCATACTTACAGCACCCATGGCCGCATTTTTCATAGAAAAATGGAACTGACCTTTGGTTGGATTTGGATATACAATCGCTTCCGCCTGCACATCAATCGGACCACGCTTCGAAGTCGAAGTACCATTGATCACCGTGAAGTTGATGGTCGCGGCATTGCCAGCCGTTCCCTGGCCACCACTTCCGCTAAATGGGGTTGCAGTCAGTGTGTATGATCCAGGGGCAACCACCAGTTGGAAGAAACCACCATTACCATTGTCGCCGGGGATACTGTATGGAGGATTGTTGTCTGTAGAGAAAGACATATTGCCATTCAGGTCAAAAACAACACTTCCCCCAATGTCTACCGGAGAGGTATTGGCCACAATGTTCAGTTTATTGGTCCCAATCACACTCAGATCAATCATATCGCCATCCATCAAGGGGCCAACGGGCTGATCACTCACCGCATTGATGAGGGTGAAGTCATTGACAGTCGGCGTCGGAGCATTGTTGACGATGGTGAAGCTGATGCTGAAAGCAACGCCTTCGGTTCCTTTGGCGGCTTTGCCACTGAAAGGTGTCGCGGTGATGGTATGGGTACCCAGGGTCAATGGCGCTTCAAAATAATTGATGCTACCACTTTTGGTTGAACCACCCAGCGCGTAAGGAGGATTGTTTTCATTGCGGAAGCTAGGATTGCCATCCCACCCAAAGCGAACACTACCAACCACACCCGGGAAGGTATTGGCGCGAACATTCAGTTTATTGGTTCCAATTACATTGATGTCGATGATGTCGCCATCCTGCAAAGGCATGAGATCCTGATCGGTCTGCGCATTGATGAGCGTAAAGCTGCCCACTGACTGCGTTGGAGGCAGAACCTCTGGTTGCTCATACTGAACGGGCAGGCCACCACATTTGCCAGCACCAGACCATGGAAGCTGAACATAAGGGAAGGTACTGCGGAAAGGCGCATCATTGCTTTCTACTCCAGTTGTATAGGTCAAAACGTCCAGTAAGTCCTGGGTAACCGGAGAAGCGTTGGGATCACTTGGATCAAAGTCATCATACCAGAGACCGATTGCGGCCAGTACCACACCACTCACAGCTTGCAGTTCAATCCGGGTAACATCATCTTCCAGACGACGACCATTGGGGAAGCCATCCATGTTGGGGATGAATTCGAGATTGCTGTTGGACGCAAATGTTGGATCAGTAAGGCCCAGAACGGCAGCCGTGATCAGGCCGTTTGAACTGAAAGCCGGATCGGTCCGATCCGTAACGGGTGTCGCCATATTAAGGCGCAGCATGTCGCCGCCGTTTGGCAGGAAGTTGTTGACGAAAGGCTTACCCGCTGCCAGCGGATTGCCACCTTTGCCAGTTGCCAACTGATAGGGAACCACATTGGGTACACCCGTGTGGAAAGCCGGCCAGAGGTCCACTGAGCGAGGTTTTCCTGCCGCAGGCAGTAGCAAGGTACCAAATACAGCATCATCCAACGCCGTTCCTGCCACAGCGGGACTGCCTTTCAGACCAAAGAGACCATCATTGCCATTGCCGAAGTCAAAGGCACCGAGAGAATTGCGCTGAATGCGCAGGGCACTGAAAGCGGGCACAGCCCCACCAAACAAGGCATCGTCCATGTACAGACCCAACTCAGGATTGTAGAAATACTCAAAATGAGCAGGGTTTTCATTATAGGGCGTACGCGCATTCCAGTCGTCTTTGTCGCCAATCGGAATCACGGCTTCATTGGTCAATGGCATGCCCAGACGGGAAACCTGCACCCAATTTCCACTATAACTTTCGCTGCCATCAGGATTCAGGGTGCGAATTTGCTGACGACTGGCTGAGGCCCATACACCGATGACATAGTCACCGTCCAGGATGTTGGTTGCCATGCTTACATCCTTACCGTCTTTTTGCAGCATAGAAATTGGAACCTGAACTGCGATGGTGCTCACATTGAAACAAGCTACTCCATCTGCTGGCATCCCACTCTGACGCGGGCTGTCTCCCAGGTCAAACACACCACCAAGGTCTACGAAGAATGGATCATCAGTTGGACCACAGAAAACTTTTTCTCCATCTGCAGTAGTGGTAATGCCCTGATTGAAGAGGTCTTCATAATCCGTTGCGGCCAGACCAACCGGAGATTCAATCGAACGTGGCCCAATGTTGTAAGCCGGAACAATACCGTTGGTAATGACAGTGGTAAAGGTCTGTCCGCCATCCATGCTCCGCTCCATGGTATAGGTGTTCTTGATGTTTTCAGAACCCAGGCGAATGTTGAAGAAAGTAGTTGGATCTTCGTTGGTGCGGGTGAAGGTGAAACGATAAATGATGTCATCACCAGTGGTCGTCACATCATTGTCGATGTGAATTTCGTAACGGATGTTCTCACCAAAGTGATAATAATTCGGACCACCGTGCGCCAACTGCAATGGCACATAATTGGCAATCAGGGTAACGCTGTTTGGATCGTCAGGACTGCGGAATGCATAAACGTCCGTATTATCTGCCAATGGATCGTTTGCGATCATTGGGGCTTCACGGTGGGAAGAGGCCTGCAGGCTGTTCAATAACAGCATCGTCGCCATCATCAATCCCATCCGGTAGCCGATATTTAGGATATGTTTCATTGTTTTTTTGAGGTTGAGATTCTGAGAGGGGAAAAATTCAGGACAAAGCTTTCCCATCCAGTGCACCTGCACTGTTTCTCAGAAGTCTGAATGTTGCCTTAATTGGTTATTTGATGTCTGTCTGGTTGCCTACGTCGGTTCCACGCCAGGGAGATGCAAGGTAGGGGAAAGAGGTTTTGAAAGGTGCATCATTTTCTTCCACACCAGTCGAATACTGAAGGACATTCACCAGTTGGTTGGTAACTGGTGAAGCATTTGGATTGCCTGCGGCAAAATCATCATACCACAATCCGATTGCCGCCAGAACCACACCTCCGACTGCCTGCAACTCAATCCGGGTAACATCATCTTCGAGACGGCGACCATTGGGGAAACCATCCATATTGGGGATGAATTCTAGATTGCTATTGGACGCAAAAGTCGGATCAGTCAAACCAAGCACCGCTGCGGTGATCAATCCATTGGAGCTGAAAGCGGGATCATTCCGGTCTGTAACGGGCGTGGCCATGTTGAGGCGAAGCATATCACCGCCATTGGGCAGGAAGTTGTTGATGAAAGGCTTGCCCGCTGCCAGTGGATTGCCGCCTTTGCCGGTTGCCAACTGATAAGGAATCACATTTGGTACACCAGTGTGGAACGCTGGCCAGAGGTCAACCGAGCGAGGCTTACCAGGACCAGGAAGTAAAAGGGTGCCAAAGACTGCATCATCCAATGCTGTTCCAGCAACTGCGGAACTACCTTTTAATCCAAACAGACCATCCTGTCCATTGCCAAAGTCGAAAGCGCCCAGAGACTGACGCTGCACACGCAAAGCTTCAAAAGCCGGAACCGCGCCGCCAAACTGATCATCGTCCATGTAGAGGGCCAGTTCAGGGTTGTAGAAATACTCAAAATGTGCTGGATTCTCATTGTAAGGCGTAAGGCGGTTCCATTCGTCTTTGTCGCCAATCGGAATCACGGCTTCATTGGTCAGGGGCATGCCCAGACGGGAAACTTGTACCCAGGCGCCATTGTCCGTAAGGGTTCCATCTCCATTCAGGGTGCGGGTGAGGGGACGACTGGCTGAGGCCCAGACACCGATCACAAAATCACCGTCCAGAATGTTGGCGGCCATGCTAACGTCTTTTCCATCTTTCTGTAAAGTGGAAATTGGTACTTTGATGGCAATGGCGTGGGTGTTGAAACGTGCCAAGCCATCACGCATGGTGGTGGTTCCCTGACGAGGGGAGTCACCCAGGTCAAAAATACCTCCCAAATCAACAAAGAAAGGATCATCGGCTGGACCACAATAAACAGTCTCGCCAGTAGAAGCGGTGGCAATCGCATTGGCGATCAGCGCATCATAATTGGCAGCACCTAATCCCAC
>JBCBZF010001086.1:0-2436 GCA_039815525.1 Bacteroidota bacterium
GCTACCATGAAAATAGTCATAGTCCAAACCTGCAGAACTTAGATCCAATACTTGTCCATCCAGTTCCAATGGTGTGCCATCACAGAGCAATTCTCCTCCCGTGGCGATTACTTCTGGCCGGGCATATATGCTGCTGTTGAAAGGAGAAAGTCGGTTGCAACCGTCATAGTGGGTGATCAACATGCCAGCAATTTGACCGATTTCATCAAACTGAATGTGGTGTGGCCCCGGTCCATTGGCCTGATTGGGGAAACTGCCACTGCCAAATTGCCAATTGTAGGTTGCCCCGCCACCAATGTCTGCTACACTGAACACGAGACTGTCCCCCGGACAGCTGCTGGTATCTGATACTGTGATCTGAATATCAGGGCGGCTTTTTATCCGCTTGGTGATGATATTACTTGGGACCCAGTCCGAACAGCCAACCCGGCTTGCTTCCCGCACAAATTCCAGTGTATCGACGATGGTGCCTGGAAACAGAATGGGGCTGCCAACACCGGGCACAATGTCCCAGGCCATACCTGGTTTTCTTTGTTGCCAACGATAAACAATCGAGCCCCCCTGACCGCCACTGGCCAGTTCGATCGATTGAATTGGACTCGCTGTAAATGGATCACATTGAACTTCATCCCCACTGATCAAACCACCAGAAGCAACATTGGCATCCTGACGAACCAGAGCGGTATCAGAATTGAAGCAATTGTTCAGGGTGTCATCTACAAAGAGTAAATAAATGCCAGGCGCTGTGGTTGATGGTGATGGATCTGTAGAATAAAAACCATTCGGACCAGTCCAGGTGTAGAGGAAATGGTCCGCATTTTGATGGAAAAGAACCTCATCAGGGATCAGTTGTTTGCTGATCCCAGGACCCTGAAAGCGCACTTCCATGACCTGATTCCCGCCTTTTTCGAAAAACTGCCCTTCAATCGGATGAAAGCCAGCTGTCAGATTGATTTGCCCGGAGCGTTCCTGATTGCTGTGCAATCCATCATTGTCAACGACCATTGCCCCATTGATAAACAGTTTGCTGCCATCGTCAGAACTGGTGTAAAACGTATAGGTCCCACCGGTGGGGATAAGGATAAAGCCGCGAAAGCGAAAGGCGAAATTGTCGTTTTGGCTACGGAGGCCAATGTCAAAATTGTCAGCCAGGCCAGATGTGATCGCTGTCAGCGTATCAAAGTCTGGTAATTGATCCCAGCTGCCGTGATAATATTGGTAAGCCAATCCTTTGCTGCTGGTGTCAATGGCGGTTCCCTGCAATTGGACAATGTCCGGACCACAGCTGAGCCGACCGCCTTGTGCGATCACACTGGGTGCTGGACAGGATTGGGCGAAGAGATGAGCATGAGAAATAAAAAGAACGGTCAGGAGGCTAACAGCACTTCTGCAAATGGACATAAAGGAGGAGGTTGGTTTTGTCAGTGTACCGAAATTGTGAAAGATCCATTAGCTTAACAATTAAGAACAGTCGAATGGTTTGATTCAGCTAATGACTCGCAGGAAAGCGATCATCAATTGATTGTGTATCTTTCTGGCCCTGGCATCGTATAAGTAGATGTTTAAACATGTAAAAATGGCAGATCAATCCTACACACCGATCAATTGTGGCTTCTACGACTTACTTGAGATTGCAGCGATGCAGAAAAAGTTTGTCAGGATTTCCTACTATTCAGAATACAAAGAGATTCTGGCGGCTGGGGGTGTGATCAAAAATCTGTATGCCAAAGACGGGGAGGAATTCATGGAACTGAGTACCGGACCGATCATCCGGCTGGATCGTCTCATCCGCCTGGATGACAAATATGTTCCCGGCAAGGAAGCCGAGGGCAAGAATCATTGCAGCTTATAGCTCTTCTAATTTTTCTGGGGTAAGAAGACCCATGGTGTCAGCGTCGCCTGTACCATGGTCATCACCACTGCAATGCTGTCAGTGGTACCGTTTTGCTCGCCAATCACAAATAAGACAGCTTGAATCGGGAGCAATCCCAGGAGAAAATAAATTCGTTTTCGATTGGCGAGGGACCAGGGAATCTCTTCATCCAGGAGACCACGGTCTTTCCAGATTCCCATTGCAATCCAACCCAGACTCATCACCATCAAGGGGACCAGCAAATACGCAATCGGGATTCCTTCCTGATCTGAAACGTCGCCGGTGGGAATGTTGAGGCTGTTGTAAAGCAAATTGCCGAAGATGTGCACAACCCACATGAGGAGAAGTACGGCCCAGATATTTCGATTCTTTTGCCAGTAAAATGACGCGAATAGGATGAGGAAGAAGAGATTGGAGAGGAGGAGAAAACCAAAACCAGGTGTAAAACCAATTCCCCCCATTTCCATCCCAAAATAGAGTTGCGACCATTGGTAATCTTGTCCTTCAAATATGACCCGCAACATTGGCAACCACGTCAGGGCAAAGGTCACACCAGTTGAAAA
>JBCBZF010000085.1:0-11141 GCA_039815525.1 Bacteroidota bacterium
AGTCTTTGGAGCCGGGGTTTCCATTCTGTCCCCCTGGGTAAACGCCCCAGGCTTCGGGTTTGTCTCCCAATGCGACCACCATCCGCCAGGATGGCCCATGCGTCCGATCCGTTGCGTTCAAAATTTCGCGAGAACCATCGGTGGGAATCTCAGCCCGATCAAACGGCCGCAAAGAACGCGACAAATGGACAATACTCGTCCGTTTGAATTTCTGCCACTGCCAATCCTGGATATTGTTGCCATAATCTTCTTCCATGCTCTGCATGGCTTGGCGAAAGCCCCTACGAATCAGAGAAGTACGGTCTTTTTTCGTTGTATCTGCGGGATCTCGGTAAAAGAGAAATTCTACTGAGTCCCGAAGAATTTGGGTAGTGGTTGCCCTACCAGGACGTCGCCACTTTCTCCCGTCCCGACGCCATTCATCCCCCCATATACCTTTGTACACCTCTTGCCACCAACGCGTGAAAATCGTCGGCGCTACCTGATCTCTTTCGTACATCAAATCCCAGCTACGCAAAATATCATACGCACGTCGATCATTCCCTCGCAAAGCAGTCGTATCGAGTTCAGCCAGTAAAATCGGCAAACCATCCTCGGCCATCACCCCATAGTTGTCCAATTGAAAAGACTTCATGTCTTCAACTGTAATGGTATCATCCGCAGCCAGAAGCTGGTTGATGCGGCGACCACGATAGCTGGCAAAGCCACCAGTGTAGTAATATGGATAAAACTGTGAAGTTGGATGTTGATTGGCAGAACTCACATAGCCGCTGGGGGGATTGATCACATGCGGATTTTCTGCCTGAGGAATGTATTTCAGCCAAATATGCTCTCGTGACGTACCGTCCAGGATAAAGCGCCCTTGCTCCTTCCAGCGATTCACAAATTTCCCTTGCTGCCAGATGGCGATGTCGCCAGCGGCAGAAGCGAAAACAAAGTTTTGAGCCGGACAAATGTGATTCGCAATGGCCGCAGCATAATCCTCGTAATTATCTGCACGCATCAACCCGAGGAAAGCCAGCATATCATTGGATGGTTCATGAGCCATCCAGCGCATTGCCAGTGGGAGAGGTTGATCTCCAAAATTCCGGTCGTACATCACCGGACCAATGTTGGTGTATAAAACCGTATCCAGGAAAGGCGCTTCGTTTCGAATCTGGAAGCTCTCCACGCGCGGATTTACCGGCAGCCATTGGCCATCGTAGCGATATTCCTCCCGTTTATCATTGCGAAACTCCGTCCGATAAAAGTCCATGACATCCCGTCCCGCATTGGTCAGTCCCCAGGCGATGGAATCATTGAAACCAATTACGACACCGGGCGCACCCGGCAGGGAGACCCCATAGACATTGATGTCATTGTCGACCTGAATCTGAATCTCATACCAGATGGAAGGCAGATTCAGTCCCAAATGCGGATCGTTGGCCAACATTGGCTTGCCTGTACTGGTACGACTGCCCGCCACCGCCCAGTTATTGGATCCATTGATTTCCGAAGGCTTTTCTACTGGGTCTCTCTCCAGATAAATTGAATCCGGTCGATAATCCCCTGGTACCCTGGGCAAAGGCAATGCCTGCCGCCAGTTGAAGCGGGTGCGTGCCGGCACGATGGGCATATCTTTATCAGGGAATTCCGGATGTAGCAGATCAAAATACTTTCGGCCCAGCAACATCAAACCATTGGTATGGTCAATGTCCCGGGTACGGGCTGAAAGCGTATTGGCCATTGATTTCATCAGCAGGGCCGTCTTTAAAGGCGACCAGGCTTCTGGCTTATAGTTGAGCAATTTATATTCAATGGGCAGGGACGACTCATCAAGTTGAGCAATCCAGGCATTGATCCCTTCCGCGTACGCCTCTACCATACGGCGGGTATCAGGCTGCTGATTGATCATTTCGAGGGTGCGTTCTGCCGCAAATACCATCCCTTTCCGGCGCGTTGTCCGATCCAGATCAAGTATGCGATCATCTTTCCCTCTCCCCACAATTTCGGTCAGACGGCCGGCTGTCGCCATGATCTGAAAATCCATTTGCCAGAGACGATCCCGGGCGTGCAGATAGCCCTGTGCGTAAGCTGCATCGGTTAAACTCTGGGCAAAAACGTGCGGTACATTGCGTTGATCAATCACCACCTCCACCGCTGATTCCAAACCAGGCAGATCGAGTTCAGCCTCAAAGGATCGTTCGACTGCCTCCGCATTGCGCCAAAAGCCGTGGAATGGATCAAGAAAAGCCCCGGGAGAAAACGTAATGGGTTGAGGTGGGAAAAGTAGCAGGCCCATTAAGGCCAGCGTTGGAAAAAGAGACAGAATGAACTTTGTCCAGCGCATGAATAGGGTGGTGTTTGGGGCATTGGCCCTTCAGGAAGCCCATATTAGCCAATTCACCCCACAAAATCAAAAACCAGCTGATCTGGAAGGAACAGCTGGTGTGTATCTCGAAAATCAGAATGATTCAGACGGAAAAGCTTTCCCCACATGCGCAGGTCCTGGAAGCATTGGGATTGGAAAAATGAAAGCCCTGGCCCTGCAGACCGCCAGTATAATCCAGCTCGGTACCGACCAAAAAGAGTAGACTCTTCATGTCTACAAATATTTTCACCCCTTTATCCTCAATGACCTGATCACCGGGGCGCTCAGTGTTATCAAAATCCATCTGGTACATCAGACCAGAACAACCTCCTCCGTTTACACTTACCCGGAGGCCGAAGGATGCGTCATGGCCTTCCTTTTCACGCAACTCTCCTATATGCTTGAAAGCTGCTTCTGAAACTTTGATCATTGGTTCCTGCATACGACCTGTGTTGGTACATACAAAGATACGAAGATTTTGAAAAATAGATACCCCATCTTTCCTAGACAGACGAAAGCTACTTCATAGTCGGGAAAATTCCCTTATCGTCCTTTCCAAAAACTTTTTCCAATCGAATGAACCATCAGTTGTTTTCCTTGCCTTTTTCTTACATTTGGGAAAATTGTATGAAACGATGAACTATTTGCGAATCTCTCTTATTCTTTTGGCAAGCATCGGTCTGATTGCCTGTGGCGGTGGTCCGCAGGAAAGCACGACTGCAGAAGAAGAAACCCCAAAGGCTGATTATCCGGCAGCCCGTTCGGTCAAGCTAGCCGAAATTGGTCTTGCTTCACCTGAGAGCATCATCGGTGATGGTGAATTTTATTATGTATCCAATGTGGGCAAAGAATTGAAGCCTTCTGAAAAAGATGGTGATGGTTTTATCATGAAATTGGATGTAGAAGGCAATGTGGTTACAGAAAAACTAGTGGAAGGTTTGGATGCCCCTAAAGGTTCTGCTATAGTCAACGGTGTGATCTATGTAGCTGATATTGATAAAGTCAAAGGTTTCAATCTCTCAGACGGTTCACCAGCGGGTGAATTGGATATGTCAGAAACCGGTACCGTTTTCCTCAATGACATCGTCAAAAAAGATGATCAATCTCTCTATGTCTCTGCTACTGATATTTCCGCCATTTACATTGTCAGTCTCGGCGCAGAAATGAGCTATGAAAAGCTTGAATACAGCCCGAATGTCAACGGCCCCAATGGCCTCTACCTGAAAGGTAACAAACTGTATGTAACTGGGTATAATGGTGCCAATACCGGAAAACTGGGCGAAATCACCCTCACCTCTGCCGGCAACACCTATAAAGATGTCAATAATTTCCAAGGAGCGTTAGATGGTCTGCAGGAAGTAGGAGGCAGCTTCTTTTACTCTGACTGGAGCCGTGGTGTGATTGCGATGCAGGCTCCCGGAGCTGCCAGTGTAGGTGCTTTTCCAATCTCCGATGTACAAATCCAGGGACCAGCAGATTTCTTTTATGATGCCGCCCGAAATGAATTTTGGGTGCCAGCCATGCAGGAAAATGTGATTTACATTAAGTCTCTGCATCAGTAAGATCTGTCATGGTGGAAGTTTTTTTTCCACAAAAAAATATCAAAAAAAAGCCTGCCTTTCCGGTGGGCTTTTCTTGTCTCAGCAATTGATCACAAAGGCATTCCCACTAACTTTGCCCTCAGATCAAAGGCGAAATGAACGAGACACCCAACGATTGGCAGCCAAAGCTATCCATTCTGGCCGCATCCCTCGACGGCGAACTGCACCACGATCAGACGATGCGGACCATTTATGCCACCGATGCATCGGTCTATCGGGAGTTGCCGCTGGCAGTAGCCATTCCTCAAAGCGAAGCAGATCTCAAACAGCTGATTCATTTCGCACGACAGCATGGCACCTCCCTGATTCCCCGCACTGCCGGCACGTCTCTGGCTGGCCAATGTGTCGGTGATGGCATCGTGGTGGATACTTCCCGGCATTTCAATCAGATCCTCGAAGTCAATGCTGAAGCAGGCTGGGTGCGGGTGCAGCCGGGTGTCGTCCGCGATGAATTGAACCTGTTTCTCAAGCCGCATGGCCTCTTCTTTGGTCCCAATACATCCACTTCCAATCGGGCCATGATCGGTGGCATGGTCGGCAACAATTCCTGTGGCTCCTACTCTATCGTCTATGGAACCACCCGCGACCATGTTCTGTCGGTCAAAGGTCTGCTCAGCGATGGTTCTGAAGTGGTGTTTGAAGATTTATCGACCGGGAATTTTGCCCAAAAGTGCTTGCAGGACGATCTGGAAGGCAGCCTTTATCGACAACTCAATGAAGTCCTTTCTGATCCGGACTGGCAGAATGAAATCCGCAGCCAGTTCCCTCATCCGGAGATTCATCGCCGCAATACGGGTTATGCAGTTGATGTCGTATTGGAAAGTGAGATTTTCACCGAAAAAGGTCCGGCTATTAACCTCGGAAAACTAATCGCTGGATCAGAAGGCACATTGATGCTCATTACCGAGATTAAAATTCATTGCGATCCTTTGCCGCCTACTGAAAAAGGCCTGTTGTGTGCACATTTTCACTCGGTTAAGGAAGCACTTTCTGCGGTCTTGATTGCCATGGAGCATCAACCGCGGGCAGTAGAGTTGATGGACAAAATTGTGATGGACTGTACCAAAGGACACCTTTTATATGAGCAGAATCGCTTTTTCCTTGAAGATGATCCGGAAGCGGTTTTAATCATCGAAGTAGGCGATGAAAGTGCTCAAAGGGTAAAAGAAAAACTGGCGATCATCGAGCAGGATTTTCGGGAGAAAGATCTTGGGTATGCCTTTCCGCTGGTGTTTGGCCAGGAAATGAAACTTGTCTGGGATCTGCGCAAAGCCGGATTGGGCTTATTGGCCAATATTCCTGGTGACCCCAAAGCCGTAGCAGTGATTGAAGACACTGCCGTACGCCTCTCCGATTTACCCCAATACATTCAGGATTTCAGTGAGATCATGCAGGGCTTTGGACAACAAGCCGTTTATTATGCTCATGCCGGAGCGGGGGAATTACATTTACGGCCCATTCTTGACCTGAAGAAAAAAGAAGATGTCGCACAGTTTCGGGCGATCGGACAGGCTTCGGCCGAACTGGTCAAGGCTTACAATGGCTCTTTGAGTGGGGAGCATGGAGACGGTCGGGTGAGAGCGGAGTTTGTGCCCTTGATGGTGGGAGAAAAAAACTACCAGCTGTTTCAGGAAATCAAACGCCGCTGGGACCCGCATAATATTTTCAATCCCGGCAAAATCGTCAATGCGCCTCCCATGGATGCGTCGCTTCGCTACGAACCAGATCAAAAAACGCGTCAATTCGACACCATCATGGATTTTTCGGATACCGATGGCATTCTGCGGGCCGCAGAAAAATGCAATGGTTCCGGGGATTGTCGCAAATCCCATCACTGGGGTGGGACCATGTGTCCCAGCTATATGGCGACCCGTTCTGAGCAGGACACCACCCGCGCCCGCGCCAATGTGCTACGTGAGATGCTGACCCGCTCGACAGAAGCCAATCCTTTTGCCCATGAAGAAATCAAAGAGGTGATGGACCTCTGTCTTTCCTGCAAAGGCTGCGCCTCGGAATGTCCCTCCAACGTCAATGTCGCTCTGCTGAAAGCGGAGTTCCAGTATCAGTACAACAAAACCCATGGCGTACCATTTCACCACCGGGCCATCGCCCATGTCTCCCGCCTCAATCGACTTGGTTCTCTGGCACCGCCCATCACCAATTTCTTTCTCAATCATTTCGGCCCGACCAAAAGCATCCTGAAAGTCGCCAAAGAGCGTAGCCTCCCACCATTGCAAAACACCACTTTGCGGCGCTGGGCCAGACGCAAGCTCCGTCAGCCAAATCAACCGATTGGCAAAGTCTTTTTCTTCGCCGATGAATTCACCAATTATCTCGACACCGGCATTGGCATCAAGGCAATACAATTACTGACGAGATTGGGGTACACCGTCCAGCTGGTTGCCCACCAGGAAAGCGGACGAGCGGCACTCTCCAAAGGCCTGCTCAATCGGGCCCAGAAAATCGCTCGCCAAAACGTGGCCATATTCGCCGATGTGGTCAACTCAGAGACTCCACTGGTCGGGCTGGAACCTTCTGCCATTCTTGGCTTTCGGGATGAATACCCCCGTTTGGTATCTGAAAACATGCGGGACAAAGCCAGGGCCCTCGGGCAAAACGCCTTGATGATTGATGAATTTCTCGCCCGGGAAGTCAAAGCCGGACGCATCAAAGCAGAACAGTTTTCCAGCCAGGAGAAAAAGATTTTGCTTCACGGTCATTGCCATCAGAAGGCCCTTTCTTCCGTGCAGCATACGGCCGATATTCTGTCCCTGCCAACCAATTATTCAGTGGATACCATTCCCTCTGGTTGTTGTGGGATGGCAGGTTCTTTTGGCTATGAAAAAGGGAAGTATGAATTGTCAATGCAGATCGGAGAATTGGTACTCTTTCCAGCGGTTCGGGCCGCCGAAGCTGAGACCATCATCGCTGCACCTGGGACCAGCTGCCGGCATCAGATTGCCGATGGGACACAGCGCAAGGCTTTGCATCCGGTAGAGATCTTATGGGAGGCCTTGGTTAGGTAAAGCTTCAAATTGATGCCATACATATACCACTAACCCCAAGCCGTCATATCATCCTGAAAAATTTGTTGGATGCTCTCGCGAAAACCCCTCACCGCAGCACCATCTCTAACCACCGCTGAAAAGCGGGATAATTGCTCAGGTTGTTATGCCCGCCGCCGGGGATTTCGATGTAGTATGGATCTTCCAGTTGATGCTCCCGCGCCAGACCGCGCCCATTCCGAATCGGCACCACCTGATCAGCGGTCCCTTGAATCAGATAGGTCGGCACATTAACCTTGTGCAGAAATTCCACCACCGGAAGATGATAGCGCAACAAATGGCGGGTTGGCACCCAGCCAAACCTGTCCTCCGCTACCGTATCAATCATCATGAAGGTTGACTCCAGAATCAGTCGATCCACCGGTCGGTTGGCGGCCACATAGCTGGCAAAGCTGCCACCAAGTGAACGTCCGTATGAATAATGCGGAATATCCGGAAAGCGTTTGGCGAAAGCATCATAAACGGCCAGCGCATCTGCCAGCATCGCATCCTCACTTTGCGGCCCGGAACTTTTGCCGTATTCACGATAATCCAGCATCCAGACGGCGATATTTTCGTCCAGAAACCAGGGTGCAATCTGTCCCCAATCCTGCAAACAACCGCCATTACCATGAAAGTAGATCACGGCTGCCCGTGGCGAATCCGGACTGAAGCAGAGATTGTGCAGATGAGCCGAATCCCGGTCAATGAAAATCTCTTCCATCTCACCGGCCTGGGAAAAGGGAAAATGAAACTGATGATCAGCCGGAAGTTTGGTCGGTAGAAACAGCATTTTCTCCTGAAACACGTACAGCAGTCCAACCGCCAGCACATACAAGCCCAACAAAATGCCGAGAATGATCAGAATCACTTTCATGCTGGAAGATAGGGAATTTTGGTCAGGGGAGAGGGGACAGGAGAGAGGGGAGAGCAACAAAAGGACTGCGGTCTGAATCAGAAAAGCTCAAAACAGCTACCTGGCAGCATCCTTTGTTTTGTCATTTTATAACCTAATTTCAATCTCTCCAGAGATCCTGAAAAAATTTCAGGATGACACTTCATGTGTCTGATACTACTGGAAATGTATTTTGTCGCCCAGCTAATCGGAGAGAGATATTTGGTGGAACATTTGGACTCTCTCCTCTCCCCTGACACCTCGCACCTAATTGCCCTTCACCAATCCCCCCGTAATCCGCAACAGTTCCGTCTCGGCGCTTTTGAGATCCCGCAGAGCGCCCAGGCGCGCAAACTGTACATTGAGATATTGGAGCTGAATGGTCCGATAATCGAGTGAATTGATCAGGCCGCTCTGGAAGCGTTCGGCGGAGAGTTCGAGATTGAGTTTGGCGACGTTCAGGTTTTCGTTTTGCAGGCCCAGAATCTGGCGACGGGCGCGGTAATTATCAAAGTGGGTTTGCAGTTCGGAGCGCAGGGCCAGCAAAAGATCGTCTTTCTGCAAACTGGCAATTTCTTCATTCAGACGGGCGATGTCCATTTGTCGGCGCACTGCTCCGCCATTGTAAATATTGAAGCTCAGGGTCAGGCCCAGCGAATAATCAAAAGCATTGACCGGACTGGTGATGGTCGGCATTTCCTCAACAGTATCAGGGTCCCGATTACGTAAGATGACATTACCTGTGCTGTAGTTTGTATTGCCAGTAAAAGAGAGCGTTGGGTACAGACCAGCTTTGGCGATGCGAGATTCCTGGCTGCGAATGCGCTGGGTCAGGTATTGATTTTGGAGAGAATTGTTTTCTTCCATCATCCGCCGATCCATTTCTACCAGGTCATAGACGGGGAAAAAAGTTTGCAGGGAATCGGTCAGGGAAAAATCGGTATCAGGCGCTTCGCCCATCAGCAAATTGAGGGTGCGGCGAGCGTTGCGCAGTGTCAGGTACTGACTCACCAAATTGATGGAATCACTTAAAACCGCATTGCGAAATTGAAGGATCTCAAAGGTACCACCAGTGCCGAGTCTTTTACGGTATTCTTCATAATCCAGTCTTTCCCGTGAATTGTCCAGTACTTCTTTGAGAACCTCTCGCTGCGCTTCGGCCAGTAAAACTTCCTGATAGCCCAGGATAATCGCCTGTACATTGTTTTCAATGATCACCGCCGCATTGCCGGCGCTTTGGCGTTCGAGCAGGGCGAAGCGCTCTTTATTAGCCTGCATGGCGAAACCATCAAACAGCTGCCAGTCGAGCACCAGGGTTCCGTTGAGATTTTCCCGCCCGGCGAGGAATGAACCGGGGTTTTGCGTCCGAAAAAAACTGGCAGGCACATTGAAACGGAGCGAAGGATAGCGACCGACATTGCCCCACTGATTGTTTTGCTTCGCAATGGCCTTGTCCCGCTCCGCAATGCGGATCTGATAGTTGTTGTCCAGGCCACGACTGACTGCTTCCAGCAGGGTAAGATTGCCCTGTCCGAATAGCATGGACGGCAGGAAGGCGAGGAGAAACATGAACGATTTATGGTGCATGAAGGTCTTTTGTATTTAATCTGAGACGCGATAAATCAGCATCTCTACGGGCCATCTTTACATAATTTTCTTCAACTCTTCTTCCTCCACAATCGCCGGCTCGACATCCTTACGGTCTGGGAAATCCCCATCATCATGCCAGGCCCAGCGCCAAAACCATTTCCAGGCAACGCGGATATCATTCATCACCGTAATCAAAGCCGGGAAGACAGTCAGAATGAAAAAGGTCCCAATCAAAACGCCATAAGCCACTGAAATCGCCATTGGCACCAACCACAAAGCCTGACGACTCTTCGCCAGAATCAATGGATATAGGCCCATCACGGTGGTCATCGACGTCAAAATAATGGGACGAAAACGTGCTTTACCAGCGAAGGTTACTGCGGAAGCAACAGTATGGCCCTTGCGCAGCAGGCGGTTGAATTTGTCAGCGAAAACTACCGCATCGTTCACAATCACACCAGTTAAGGCCACAATTCCGTAGACACTAAAAACGGACATTTTGGCATCATGAAACCAATGTCCCCAAACTGCGCCGACAAAGCCGAGCGGAATCATGATCATGATCAGACTGGCCTGTGAAAAGGAGCGGAAGCTCAGGGTGATGATCAGAAACATGGCGCCCAAAATCAGTGGGACCAGATAAGAGAGTGAGCCCGAGATTTCATCCATGCGGCGGTTTTGGCCTTCGAATGACAATTGCACACCGGGAAAACGACTCGCCACTTCCGGTACCATTTCGCCGCGGATATTGTTGACGATGGGTTCGATAGAAAGGCTTTTGTCCACCAAGTCTGCTTCCAGTCGCACTTCACGTGCACCGTCGAGATGTTTGATTGACGTCAGCCCGCGTTCGATGTCATATTCAACCAGGTCCTGCAAGGCATACTCGCGCTGGTCCGGCAGTTTGATTTTGATGTTTTCCAGTTCACTGAGACTGGAACGATTTTCCGGCGGATAGCGCAACCAGACCCGTACTTCATCAATTCCGATCTGTAGTCTTTGTACTTCCTCCCCGAAAAAGCCCTGGCGGATCTGCCGGGTGATTTCGTTTTGGGTGAGGCCGAGGACATAGGCCAAAGGTTTGAGTTTGAGGTCTACTTCCCGATTGCCCGGCACATTGGAATTGGTGATGTCGGTCAAACTGGGATAGCGCTCCAATTGCTTTTTGATATAGCTCTCTGCTTTCTCCAACTCATTCAGATCGCGGCTTTTGATACTGAGGGAAAAAGGTCGCCCAAAAAAGCCACGTGCCCCAACATTGAATTGTTCGGCGCCGGGAATCTCTCCGACTTTGGCCTGAATCTGTTTGGCGATGGCAAAGGTGGGCATGTCTCGTTGTTCGCCCGGCATCAGCTGCAATTTGATCTGCCCAGTATGTGAGCCATTGGAACCGCCACTGCCGCGGCCATTCTGCCCGGACGCTCCCAGACTCATCACTGCACTGAGAACCACATCACCTTTGTCAGCTCTTTTTTCCTTGATTGCTTCATTGACCTCCCAGATTGCTTTTTCCACGCGCTGTAAATGTCCCTCCGTGATGTTTTCGCGGGTCCCCGGTTTCAGCAGTAATTCAACCGTCATGTCATCGCGGTCGATAAAGGGGAAAAAGCCAAATCCGACATAACTCCCCTTCATCATCCCAATCGTCACCATGAAGATGG